>NZ_JACFYJ010000059.1:0-53112 GCF_037126505.1 Paraburkholderia bengalensis | reverse complement strand
AAACGACCCGGCCGCGCATGCGACCGGGTCGTCAAATCCCGCCCTTCACGTTACACCGTTCGGTACCTCAGAAAAGACCTTAACTGAACGGCATTACCGCAGTTGCGGGCTTTTCTTTTTCCTTCTCCCGTTCGGCTCGGCCGCCCTGAACGACGCGCCGGTTCAATCGTCCGCTTTCGGATCGAGATCCGGAAATAGCACCTCGGTGAAGCCGAACTTGGAGAAATCCGTGATCCGCATCGGGTACAGCTTGCCGATCAGGTGATCACACTCGTGCTGGACGACACGCGCGTGAAACCCCTCGGCGACACGATCGATGGGCTTGCCGAACTGGTCGAAGCCGTGATAGCGGATCATCGACAGCCGGCTCACCGCGCCGCGCAGGCCCGGCACCGACAGACAGCCCTCCCAGCCTTCTTCCGTATCCAGCGAGACGGGCGTGATGGTCGGATTGATCAGCACCGTTTCGGGCACGGAAGGCGCGTCGGGATAGCGCTCGTTATGGCCAAAACCGAAGATCACCACTTGAAGGTCGACGCCGATCTGCGGGGCGGCAAGACCCGCGCCGTTGGCGTCGTGCATCGTTTCGAACATGTCCCGGACGAGCTCGTGCAGTTCGGGCGTGTCGAAGTGATCAACAGGCTTGGCGATGCGCAACAGGCGCGGATCACCCATCTTGAGGATTTCGTGGATCATGTTGTGTGCCCCTCCAGGAGCTTACGCATACCATCTTCGTCGAGAACGGGGATGCCAAGTTCCTCGGCTTTCGCGAGCTTGCTGCCCGCTTCCGCGCCCGCCACCACGTAGTCGGTCTTCTTCGATACCGAGCCCGCCACCTTCGCGCCGGCCGCTTCCAGCAACTCCTTCGCCTCGTCACGGCCCATGTTGGGCAGCGTGCCCGTCAGCACCACCGTCTTGCCCGCCAGCACGCCCTGCGGCGCCTTCGGCGCGGGCGGACCTTCCGGCCACGTCACCTTGCCGGGCGCCCGCAACTGCTCGATGACCGTGCGGTTGTGCTCTTCGGCGAAGAACTGGTGGATCGCCTCGGCGACCACGGGCCCTACATCGTTTACTTCGAGCAGTTCGTCGACGCTCGCGTCCATGATGGGATTGAGCGAGCCGAAGTGCTTCGCCAGATCCTTTGCCGTCGACTCGCCCACGTGCCGGATACCGAGCGCATAAATGAAGCGGGCAAGCGTGGTGTGCTTGGCTTTTTCGAGCGAGTCGAGCAGGTTCTGCGCCGACTTTTCCGCAAAGCGGTCGAGTTCAGCGAGCGTTGCGAAACCCAGATTGAACAGATCGGCAGGGGTGCGCACCAGATTCAGTTCGACAAGCTGGTCGATGATCTTCTCGCCCAAACCGTCGATATCGAGCGCGCGACGCTGCGCGAAATGCCACAACGCCTGCTTGCGCTGCGCAGGACAGAACAGGCCGCCCGTGCAGCGCGCAATCGCTTCTTCGGGCAGACGCTCGATTGCCGAGCCGCATACGGGGCATTGCGTCGGCATGACGAACTCATGTGCATCTGCCGGCCGGCGATCGAGCAGCGCGCCCACTACCTCGGGAATCACGTCGCCCGCGCGCCTCACGATCACGGTATCGCCGATGCGGATGTCCTTGCGGCGTACTTCGTCCTCGTTATGGAGCGTCGCGTTGGTCACCGTCGCGCCGCCGACGAACACCGGCTCGAGCCGGGCCACTGGCGTGATCGCGCCCGTGCGGCCAACCTGCACATCGATCGCGACAAGTTTGGTGAGCGCTTCCTGGGCCGGAAACTTATGCGCAAGCGCAAAGCGCGGCGCACGCGACACAAAGCCGAGCGCGTCCTGCTGATCGCGCCGGTTGACCTTGTAGACGACACCATCGATGTCGTACGGTAGCCTGTCGCGCTTCTCGCCTACCTTGCGGAAAAAACCAAGCAGCCCTTCGGCGCCCTCAACCACGGCTCGCTCCGTGTTCACGGGCAACCCCATCTCGTGATACCAGTCGAGCAGTTCGCTGTGCGTGGCGGGCATCTCGACCCCGTCCAGCACACCGATGCCATATGCGAAGAACGACAGCGGACGCTGCGCGGTGATCTTCGGATCGAGCTGCCTCAAGCTGCCCGCCGCTGCGTTGCGCGGATTCGCGAACTCGCGCTGGTCTGCGTCGCGCTGACGCTGGTTCAGCTTGTCGAAATCGCGCTTGAACATCAGCACTTCGCCGCGCACGTCGACCACTTTTGGTACGCGCTTGCCCTTGAGCGTGAGCGGAATCGAACGGATGGTGCGCACGTTCTCCGTCACGTCCTCTCCCGTTGCGCCGTCGCCGCGCGTGGCCGCTTGCGTGAACTTGCCATCGACGTACCGCAGCGAGATTGCAAGGCCGTCGAATTTCAGTTCGCAGGCATAGTCGACGGGACTTTGATGCAGCGTGTCGGACACGCGCTTGTCGAAGGCGGCGACGTCTTCGTCCGAGAAACCATTGTTCAACGACAGCATCGGCATGTCATGCACGACGGGCCGAAAGCCGCTCGCCACCTCGCCGCCGACACGCTGAGTGGGCGAATCCGGTGTGATCAGATCGGGATGCTCGCTTTCGATCAGTTGCAGTTCCTTGAAAAGCTTGTCGTACTCGGCGTCGGGCAAGTCCGGCTGGTCGAGCACGTAGTACGCGTGGTTCGCGCGCTCGAGTTCGGCGCGCAGCCACAACGCCCGCTCGGCGGGTGCGCTGGTTGCAGGATCAGGGACTGTGGTTCGGGCCATGCTGTCGGCGTTTCGGCGGAGGTAACGGGATGTCAGATTATCTCAGGAAGCGCTTCCCGTCGCATCGGCCGAATGGCCAGTTTCGTGCGCCCGCAAACCCACTCCTGTTCCTACAAGTCCTGGCCGATCGGCTAATTCGGGCGCAACGCGTTGACAGCGTCCAGCATGCGATGCGACCTTGTCGCCTGCCGTTCATCGCGTGCCTACTGTGCGCATCGACCGAGAGAACCTTACATGCCTTCATTCATCAGCCGCTTCGTGCACGCCCTGCTCATCTTGACCTTGACGATCGCGGCGTCTCACGCGAGCTTCGCGCGCGCAAGCGAACAGGTTGTGAACGTGCCGCTGGAACGGGGCGCATCGATCGCCTATCTGCTCACGCAACAGGACGTCAGCCAGCCGAAGTGGGTGCTCGTCATGTTTCCGGGCAGCGAGGGCGATCTCGAACTGTCGACACAGCCCGACGGCTCGATCCACGTGCGCGAGAAAAACAACTTCCTGATTCGCGCGCGAGCGCTTTTCGTGGATGCGCAGTTCGCGACTGCGATCGTCGATGCACCGTCGGATCAGCCCGGCGGCTACTCCGACGCGTTCCGCGCGTCGCCCCGCTCGGCGCAGGATCTCGCCCGGGTCGCGGCAGACCTGCACACCCGCTTTCCTCAAGCGAAGCTCGTGCTGGTCGGCACGAGCCGCGGCACGATCTCCACGGCTTTCGTCGGGCGCGCGTTGCCTCAAGTCTGGGACGCCGTGGTACATACGTCCACGCTGAGTAGTCCCGCACGCGGTCAGGCCACGCCACTTGTCGGCTTCCACTATGGCGCGATCCGCGCGCGCCAGCTATACGTGCATCACGCCGATGACGGCTGCTTCCTCTGCTCGTACGAAGCACTAAAACGCATCGCCGAAAGCGGCCAGTACCCGCTGATCACCGTGCACGGCGGCGACGTCCGCAGCAAGCCGTGCGAGGCACTGTCGCACCATGGGTTCTATGGCAGGGACGAAGCCGTCGTGACGGCGATCAAGGCATGGATCAGTGGACAGCCGTGGCAGGATGACGTCGGATGAGATGGCGCGGCCAACGCATGTATCACGCTGCGAGGTCCGCGAATCCTGGCGTGCAAAAGAAAACCGCCTGAAGCATCGGTGTGCGTCAGGCGGCTCTGGAGGTTCCGTTGGTTCGGTTGGTACGATCGGCGGCTTCTCCGCAAGCGGCGGCGCTCGGCGGCTAATGCAGCAGATGCTACTGGCTAAACAGCCGCCGCGTCGCGGGCGAGCCGGCCGGGATGCCCGCCTGCTCGAGCTTCGCGTAAAGCGTCATCAGTTGCTTTTCGATCGCAAGCAGCGCGCTTTCCGGCAACGGGCGGCGCCCATCGTCGACAACGCGCCCGCCGATACGCTCCGCCAATGACTTCGCGTAATCGCACATCAACCGGAACGGCAGAATGTCTTCGTCGGCAACAGGGACGTCGAGCACCAGCGTGATCATCTGGCCGCCCTTGTACGTCAGGTCGTCGCGCAGGAAGTTGGTATCGCCGAACTGCAGCATGAACACGGGGCTCTGCTTCTCGTCGAGCTTGACGAAGCGCGTGCCGTCGCGCGATAGCAGCAGGCCATCCTGCGACGCGACGGCCTGCACGTAGTTCGCCGACCACGGCGCGCCGTCCGAAAGCACGTTGATCGACAGCTGCGCATCGCACTGTGCGGCAAAGCCGTCCAGTTCGCGCGCCATCGACACCGTTTCCATCATGTCGGGAAACTCGGGCGATGCGTCGAGCGCGTCGGCGAACTGCTGGACGCCCGTGACGAACTCGGAAAACTCCAGTTCGTTGAGCGGACCGCTGCGATTGGCCAACTGCGCGGCCGCGCGCAGGTCTTCGTAGCGCACGCCGTTTTGCAGCAGCTCCCATGCGCCGCCGCCTTCCGGCTTGCCTTCGATATGCACGGGCTTGCTCCCCGCGCGCCGCAGACGCTGCGCGAGCGGCAGCACCTTGTCGCCCGCGACGGGGGCGGTCAGCCTGATGGGCACGATGCAATCGATGCGTCGATCGACGATTGCGGGCGGCGCCG
This sequence comes from Paraburkholderia bengalensis, assembly GCF_037126505.1. Taxonomy (NCBI): domain Bacteria; kingdom Pseudomonadati; phylum Pseudomonadota; class Betaproteobacteria; order Burkholderiales; family Burkholderiaceae; genus Paraburkholderia; species Paraburkholderia bengalensis. The sequence continues at coordinate 48,301 of NZ_JACFYJ010000059.1, read as the reverse complement.
ACGAAATGGTCGTGGCGGCAGGCAGGATCGGCTCGTGGCGCTCATCATCCACGCTATCTGTCTGATCAGCGTGATGCGCGGCGGCCGGCTGCGCCTCGGACTCGTCTTCGGGAAAGCCGTTCGGCGACGTGTTTTCCGCCTGAATGTCAGCGGGCGTGTCGAGCGGGGCGGCTGCGCCGAACGTCGGCTCGACGCGCGCGGCCTCAGCCTGCTCGCCCGTTGCGGATTCACGCCGCGTCGTCGGGCGCGCCGGCTCGATGAACGGGCTCTGTTCGTGCTGGTCGTCGCGCGCCAGCGACTCTGCCGGATCGGCAGGCATCGGACGCGGCATCCGGCGGCGCACTTTGGCGCCCTGCCACGCGTTGTAGACCACCACGCCCCCGACCACCACGGCGCCCGCGCCGATCAAACCGAGTGTCAACTCGTCCATGCACGCTCCATCTGCAATTCTTCTCACCGCCGGCACGCCGTGTCTGGATCGCGCGGCCTGTACGCGTGCCGGGAAGGCTCACACGCACCGCCGCTGCGGACGACAGCGCGCAGCGAACAATTCCATTCAGTAACACCCGCGCAAAGCCCGAACGGCTGCACGCGGGTGGACGGTTACCGCGAAATCAATCCTGTTTCAGCAATATCCGCGCACAACGACAGCGCCGCGCGCGGAGGGTCGTTTAAACGATATTCTGGACAAATCCCGCAGCCGTTTCCATGTCGACGGCGACGATCCGCGACACGCCCTGCTCTTGCATCGTCACGCCGATCAGCTGCTGCGCCATTTCCATCGCGATCTTGTTGTGGGAAATGAACAGGAATTGCGTCTTGTCCGACATCGCGCGCACGAGGTTCGCAAAGCGCTCGGTGTTCGCGTCGTCGAGCGGCGCGTCCACTTCGTCGAGTAGACAGAACGGCGCCGGGTTCAGCTGGAACATGGCGAACACGAGCGCGGTTGCCGTGAGCGCCTTTTCCCCGCCCGACAGCAGGTGAATCGTCGAATTCTTCTTGCCCGGCGGCTGCGCCATCACCTGCACGCCGGCATCGAGAATTTCGTCGCCCGTCATGATCAGCTTCGCCTGACCGCCGCCGAACAGACGCGGAAACAGCTCGCCGAAATGACGGTTCACTTCGTCGAACGTGCCTTGCAGCAGCGTCCGTGTTTCCTGGTCGATCTTGCGGATCGCATCTTCGAGCGTTTCGATCGCGTGCGTCAGGTCGGCAGACTGCGCGTCGAGGAAAGTCTTGCGTTCGGTCGCCGCCTTCAGTTCGTCGAGCGCGGCCATGTTGACGGGTCCGAGCGCCGTGATCGCGTTGTTGATGCGCGTCACTTCGCCCTGCAGGTACGACGGCTTCATATCCGGCGTGAGCTTCGCCTGCAACTCCGCTTCGTCGACGCCCGCGGCCGTCAGCTGCTCGATGAACTGCTCGGCGTTCAGGCGCGCCGCCTGTTCCTTCAACTGCAATTCGGTGATGCGGTCGCGCAGCGGCTGCAGCGCGCGTTCCGTCGTCAGACGCAACTCGTCCGATTGGCGCAGCTTCGCCGTCAGATCGTCGAGTTCGAGACGCGCGGCGTGCAGCAGTTCTTCCTTCGCGCGACGAATGTCGAGCGCGTCCTGCAAGCCCGTATGCGCCGTCTGCTCGTTGATCGTTTCGAGTTCCGCGCGCGCATCTTCGAGCGAGCCGGCGACGCGCTCGCTCTGCTCGTGCGCCACCTGGATGCTGCGCTTCAGTTCATCGATGCGGTTCGCCATGTTGCGCGCGGCGAAGCGTGCGTCGGTGGCGGCACGATCGAGATCGCGCGACGCGTTGCGCGCGCTGCTCAGCTCTTCGTCGAGCGCTTCGAACGCGAGCTGGTTGTCTTCGAAGCGCGCCTGCAGTTCGGCGAGCTCGGCGTCATGACGCTCGAAGTTCGCTTCCGATTCCGCGCGCAGTCCGCGCTGCTCGTCGATCTGCGCGGCGATTTCCTCAAGCTCCTCGCTGATCTGCGTGCTGCGCTGCGTGTAGCGCTCGTGCGCCTGCGTGAGCTTGAGCACGTCCATTTGCAGCGCATGCACGCGCTGGGTGGCGCGCTCGGCCTGCTGACGCACGTCCGTCAACACGCTCGACGCCTGCGTGTGCGCCGCTTCCGCGCGGATCGCCGCCGCCTTCGCTTCTTCGGCGAGCAGCGCCTGCGCGCGGACCTGACGGGTCAGGTTCTCGATTTCCTGCTGACGCGCGAGCATGCCGGCCTGCTCCGAGTCGGCCGCATACAGCTGCACGCCGACGCGCGTCACGACATGGCCTGCCTTCACGACGAACGCGCCGCCCTCGGGCAATTGCGCGCGCATCGACAGCGCCTGGGCGAGATCGTCGGCCACGAATACGTTGCCGAGCCAGTCGTTCAGCACGGCGCGAATGCCCGCGTCGTCGATACGCACGAGCGACAGCAGCGGACGCAGCGACGCCGGCGCCGCGACGGGCGCACCCGCTGCGGGCGGCGCATAGAACGCGAGCTTGGCGGGCGGCGCGTCGCTGACGAAGTGCTTGACCCAGTCGAGGTTTGACACTTCGAGCGCGGCGAGACGCTCGCGCAGCAGCGATTCGAGCGCAGTTTCCCAACCGGCTTCGACATGCAGCTTCTTCCACAGACGCGGCAACGCGCCAAGCTCATGCTTGTCGAGCCACGGCTGGATCTTGCCTTCCGTCTGCACGTTCTCCTGCAGCTGGCGCAGTGCGGCCAGACGCGCTTCGAGCTGATGGATCTGCGCGCTTTCGGCCTGTACCCGCTCCTGCGCGGCGCGTCGCTCGGCATCGACGAGCGGCAGCGTGTCCTGCGCGTCGGCGAGACGCTCCTGAGCGTCGCGCAAGATCTCTTCATGCTCGGCGAGCTGCATGCGCAGTTCTTCGAGCTGCGCCTCGTCGGGTGCGTCGAGTCCGCCCGCTTCCGTCTTCAGACGCTCATGACGCTGCTGCAGCTGCTGCAACTGTTGATCGGCGTTGCGCTGATGCGCCGCCTCGAGCTTGATCGCCTGCTCGGTCTGCGCGATACCCGCGCGCTCCTCGTTCAACTGCGATTGCGCATCGCGCCAGCGCGCTTCGAGTGCGGGCAGCGCGTCGTGCTTCGCGGCGGCCGTTTCTTCCGCGATAGCGGCTTTTTCCTCGCCTTCCTCGAGCTGCGCCTGGGCGTCTTCCAGATCGTCCTGCGCTTTTTGCGCCTGCGCGAGCCACTGCTCGCGCTGCGCCGTCAGCGCGGCGATCTGCGCCTGCACGCGGTTGCGCGATTCGACGATGAACTTGATCTCGGCCTCGAGGCGGCTCACTTCCGCGTTCGCTTCGTACAGCGCGCCTTGCGCGCCCTGCATCGCGTCGCTGGCCGAATAGTGCGCAACGCGCAGCGTTTCCAGCTGTGCCTCGACTTCGCGCAGCTTCGCGGTGTGCGCTTCCAGGTCGATCTGCGCCTGTTCGATGGCGCGCTTCTGCTTGTCCTGCTCGGTGCCCGCTTCGTTCTTGCGCAACAGCCACAGCAGACGCTGCTTCTCCTCGCCTTCGGCCTGCAGTTCCTTGAACTTCGTCGCGACGACGGCCTGCGCCTCGAGCTTTTCCAGATTCGCCGTCAGTTCGCGAACGATATCCTCGACGCGCGTCAGGTTTTCGCGCGTGTCATGCAGACGATTCTCAGTTTCGCGGCGGCGTTCCTTGTATTTCGACACACCCGCGGCTTCTTCCAGGAATACGCGCAGTTCTTCGGGCTTCGCCTCGATGATCCGCGCGATCATGCCTTGCCCGATGATCGCGTACGCGCGCGGGCCGAGACCCGTGCCGAGGAAGATGTCCTGGATGTCGCGGCGGCGCGCGGGGAGATTGTTGATGTAGTAGCTCGACGTGCCGTCGCGCGTCAGCACGCGCTTGACGGCGATCTCCGCATACTGGCCCCACTGGCCCGCGGCGCGGCCGTCGGCGTTGTCGAACACGAGTTCGACGCTGGCGCGGCTGCCCGGCTTGCGCGCCGTCGAGCCGTTGAAGATCACGTCCTGCATCGACTCGCCGCGCAGCTCCGACGCACGCGATTCGCCGAGCACCCAGCGCACGGCATCGATGATGTTGGACTTGCCGCAACCATTGGGACCGACCACGCCGACGAGCTGGCCCGGAACCTGGAAATGCGTGGGATCGACGAATGACTTGAAGCCAGCGAGTTTGATCGAGGTCAGACGCACGGCGATATCGCTGTTTGGAAAATAATTTATGGAAACGGAACGCGCGGGGTCGATTGTGTGATCCGTTCCAGGGCGCATGCCCCGCAAACGGCACAACGGCGCGCGAGCCCGCTGCGATTCCGGCGCCGCGGCACGCCCTACGCTGCGCCGCCGGCCAATGAGGGGCAATCATACCATCGCGCGTGGGCGATTCTTACCGTCCCCATCAGCGTTTCCATCCTTGCCGGCGTCCGTCTTCTGTTCGGGCTTCGACCGATGCACCCAGCTCGACAGCGCCGAGGCCAGCACGATGCACGCGCCGCCCGCCCATTCGCGCGGGCCGGGCACTTCGCTCGCGAACAGCCACGCCGTGAGCGCCGTCACGACGATCTCGAACAGCATGATGATCGATGCGCGGTTGGCCGGCACGCGCGCGAGGCCGTACTGCACGAGCATGTTGTTGGTCGCGAGCACGAAGCCGATGCCGAGCACGAGCAAGGCGGCCGTGCCGATATGGCCGCCTGCCGGCGGCGCAGACATCGCTTCGAACAGCGACGCGCATCCGCCGAAGATCGCCGCGCCGCCAAAGATGACGGCCGTGCGCATCTCGGCCTTCATGCCGGGCAATACGCGGCTCGTCTTGAGAATCAGCACGTTGCTCATCGCGAACGACATGCCGGCGGCGAGGCCCGCCCATTCGGCCAGGCTGCCGGGCACGGGCAACCCGAGCTGCGGCGACCACAGCATCATCATCGCGCCCGCCAGCGACAATGCCGCCAGCCCCGCGCCCGCCCACGTCAGCCGTTCGTGCAGGATGAAGTGCGCAAAGAGCGCGGTCCACGCGGGCGTCAGATAGAACAGCAGCAGCACGCGCATTACCTGGCCGTGGATCGCGCCCCACACGAAGCCGAGATTCGTGATACCCGCGAACAGCGCGAGCGCGGGCAACAGCCAATGCCAGCGGACCGTCCTGATCGCGCTGCGCCGGACCAGCAGCACGAAGAGGCACCCGGCGCCGCTCGTCAGCGCGCTCGCCGCCGTGCCCGTCACGCCGAGCGCGTTGAGCATGCGCAGCGGATACCAGACCATGCCCCATACCGACGCGCCCATCATGATCGCGAGCGTCGGCCATGCATTGCGAAGCGAAACGTTCATCGCGCGGCGCTCCCGGCGATTTCCAGCGTGTCGTGCATATTCCCTGTGCCTTCGATGTTGCGGCCACCAGCGGCGCGTGTTCGCGGCCTGCCGTTGCCGGTGCTGCCAGATCCGTTCGATTGCTTGCCGCCCGACCGGGATACTGCCTGCATGGCGTCTCCTGCCCAGTCCGGGCGCTTTCGCCGTTGCGTGCGTCGCATGCGCCGCGAGTTTCGGGCGCCTTTGCAGCGCTTTTTCGGGCGCCGTCCCGGCTTGTTTCGGGCGTTTTTCCGCCGTGCTTTCGGCGTGTTTCCGTTGCAGCAAGCGTGCCGCCGCGCCTTGTCCAATCGGACGATGCGCCGTGCCACGGCTCGCCGACACGCTATAATCGGCCGATCGTCGTCGGTGCCGCGCGGCTAACAGGCATGCGGCCCGATCCTGGCCTTTCGCAACACAGGTTCGGCGCGTGACGGCCGCTGTCTTCGCCGCCCTCCCCTGTGTCAGTCCGTCACCGAACACGTCCGAACCGCCAAGTGAACCCGCTACTCGATTCCCTTCAGTCCTACCCCTTCGAAAAGCTGCGCTTGCTCTTCAAGGACGCCACGCCGCCCGCTCATCTGCCGCACATCAGCTTCGGGATCGGCGAGCCGAAACACCCTACTCCCGAACTGATCAGGCAGGCCGTGGTCGATGCGCTTGGCGGCCTGGCGTCGTACCCGCTCACACTCGGCACGCCGGCGTTGCGCGAAGCAATCGCGAAATGGGTCACGACGCGTTACCACCTGCCGCCCGTCGATCCCGCCACCCAGGTGCTGCCCGTGTCGGGCTCGCGCGAAGCGCTGTTCGCGCTCGCGCAGACCGTGATCGACCCGAAGAAAACCGCGAACGGCGAACCTGCGATCGTACTCTGTCCTAACCCGTTCTACCAAATCTACGAAGGCGCGGCGCTGCTGGCGGGCGCCCAGCCGTACTTCGCCAATAGCGACCCCAGGCGCAACTTCGCCTGCGACTATTCGGCCATTTCCGACGAAGTCTGGGCGCGCACGCAACTGCTGTACGTCTGCTCGCCCGGCAACCCGACGGGCGCCGTGCTGACACTCGACGACTGGCGGGAGCTGTTCGAGCTGTCGGACCGTCACGGCTTCGTGATCGCGTCGGACGAATGCTATTCAGAGATCTACTTCGACGAAGCGCGCCCGCCGCTCGGCGCACTGGAAGCGGCGCACAAGCTCGGCCGCGGCTTCGAGCGCCTCGTGATGCTGTCGAGCCTGTCGAAGCGCTCGAACGTGCCGGGCATACGCTCGGGCTTCGTGGCAGGCGATGCCTCCATCCTCAAGCAGTTCCTGCTATACCGCACATATCATGGCGCGGCCTTGTCGACCGTCTTTCAGGCTGCGAGCATCGTGGCGTGGAGCGACGAAAAGCACGTGCGCGAAAACCGCGCGATGTACGTGCAGAAGTTCACCACTGTCACGCCCATGATCGCCGAGGTGCTCGATGTCAAGCTGCCCGACGCCGCGTTCTACCTGTGGGCGAACGTTGCACGCACCGGGCTGTCGGATACCGAGTTCGCCCGCCGCCTGTACGCCGACTATAATGTGACGGTTCTGCCCGGCTCGTATCTCGCGCGCACCGCGCACGACACGAACCCAGGCCGCGATTTCGTCCGCCTCGCACTGGTTGCCGGCGTCGACGAGTGCACGCAGGGCGCGCAGCGCATCGTCGATTTTTGCCGTTCGCTCGAACGCTGAGCGCAAAAAGACATACGGCTTTCGCGAGAAGCGGCGAAGCGCCGCCGCGGCGCTTCGCCCTCACCGCTTTCCGATTTCAAACTTTTCTCTTCAGACACCACCACCATGTCGCAACAACTTCAGCAGATCATCGATAACGCCTGGGACAACCGCGCCGACCTGTCGCCGAAGGCCGCGCCCGCCGAAGTGCGCGAAGCCGTCGCGCATGCAATCGAGCAACTGGACAAGGGCGCGCTGCGCGTCGCGGAAAAGAAAGATGGCGACTGGGTCGTCAACCAGTGGCTGAAGAAGGCCGTGCTGCTGTCGTTCCGTCTGGAAGACAACGCGCCGATGCCGGCGGGCGGTTACTCCCAGTTCTTCGACAAGGTGCCGTCGAAGTTCGCCAACTACACGGCTGAGGACTTCGCCGCAGGCGGCTTTCGCGTCGTGCCGCCCGCTATCGCGCGTCGCGGCTCGTACATCGCGAAGAACGTCGTGCTGATGCCGTCGTACACCAACATCGGCGCGTACGTCGACGAAGGCACGATGGTCGACACGTGGGCAACCGTCGGCTCGTGCGCGCAGATCGGCAAGAACGTGCACCTGTCGGGCGGCGTGGGCATCGGCGGCGTACTGGAGCCGCTGCAGGCGAACCCCGTCATCATCGAAGACAACTGCTTCATCGGCGCACGCTCGGAAGTGGTCGAAGGCGTGATCGTCGAAGAGAACTCGGTCATTTCGATGGGCGTGTACCTCGGCCAGAGCACGAAAATCTACGACCGCGAAACGGGCGAAGTCACGTACGGCCGCATTCCGGCGGGCTCGGTGGTGGTCGCGGGCAACCTGCCGTCGAAGGACGGCTCGCACAGCCTCTACTGCGCAGTGATCGTGAAGAAGGTGGACGCGAAGACGCGCGCGAAGGTCGGCCTGAACGAACTGCTGCGAGGCGACTGATGGCGAAGTCCGCGAAGACTGTCGTCTACGGCATTCCGAACTGCGACACCGTGAAGAAGGCGCGCGTATGGCTCGAAGAGCACGGCGTCGAGTTCGAGTTCCATGACTTCAAGAAGGCGGGCGTGTCGAATGCGCTGGTTCAGGACTGGCTGAAGGACGTGTCGCTCGAGCAGCTCATCAACAAGCGCGGCACGACCTGGCGCGGGCTGTCCGACGTGCACAAGGCCGAAGCGGATACGACGGCGGGCGCAATCGCGCTGATGATCCACAAGCCGTCGATCATCAAGCGGCCCGTCGTGGTCGTGAATGGCCGCGTGAAGACGCTGGGCTTTTCCGCCGAGCAATACGCGACGCTGTTCGGCTGAACGAACGCGGCATATCTGCACCACGTAGTGATGTTGTTGCCGGCCTTCCTGGGCCGGCATTTTTTCACCTGAGTTTGGAACTGAATCGATGTCCGGCACCCTTGCCCTTACCGAAGCCCTGATCGCGCGCGCGTCCGTCACGCCCGACGACCAGAACTGCCAGCGCCTGCTGATCGAGCGCCTGTCCGCGATCGGCTTCGAATGCGAAACGATCGAATCGAACGGCGTGACGAACCTGTGGGCCGTCAAGCGCGGCTCGGCGGGCAAGGACGGCAGGCTGCTCGCGTTCGCGGGCCACACCGACGTCGTGCCGACGGGCCCGCTCGAGCAATGGTCGTCCGCGCCGTTCGAGCCGACTCATCGCGACGGCAAGCTGTACGGCCGGGGCGCCGCCGACATGAAGGCGTCGATCGCAGGCTTCGTGGTGGCGAGCGAGGAATTCGTCGCCGCGCACCCGCAGCATCGCGGCTCGCTCGCGCTGCTCATTACGAGCGACGAGGAAGGTCCGGCCACGGACGGCACCGTGAAGGTCGTCGATGCGTTGCAGGCGCGCGGCGAGCGTCTGGACTATTGCGTGGTGGGCGAACCGACGTCGAGCGCGCGTTTCGGCGACATGGTGAAGAACGGACGGCGCGGTTCGATGTCCGGCAAGCTGACGGTCAAGGGGCTGCAAGGCCATATCGCCTACCCGCATCTCGCGAAAAACCCCGTGCATCTGCTGGCGCCCGCGCTCGCGGAACTGGTCGCCGAGCATTGGGACGAAGGCAACGAATATTTCCCGCCCACCACGTGGCAGGTGTCGAATCTGCACAGTGGCACGGGCGCGACCAACATCATTCCGGGCCATGCCGAAGTGATGTTCAACTTCCGCTTCTCGACGGCGAGCACGGTCGAAGGGCTTCAAAGCCGCGTGCACCAGATCCTCGACAAGCACGGCCTCGACTACGATCTGACATGGACCGTCAGCGGCCTGCCCTTTCTCACGCCGCGCGGCGAGCTGTCGAATGCGCTCGAAACAGCGATTTTCGACGAAACGGGCATCACCACGGAGCTGTCGACAACGGGCGGCACGTCCGACGGCCGCTTCATCGCGCGCATCTGCAAGCAGGTGATCGAATTCGGCCCGTTGAATGCGAGCATCCACAAGATCGACGAACATATCGAAGTCGCACACATCGAGCCGCTCAAAAACGTCTACCGACGCGTGCTCGAACAACTGATCGCCTGACGGAGGGCCTCGACCATGACTCATCCGTTTTCCACGGTTCGCGATGTGCTGCGCTATGCCGTGTCGCGTTTCAACCAGGCCCGGCTGGCATTCGGCCACGGCTCGTCGAACGCCTATGACGAAGCCGCCTATCTCGTGCTGCATACGCTGCATCTGCCCATCGACCTGCTCGAACCGTTCCTCGATGCGCGTCTCACGTCCGAAGAAATCGATTCGGTGCTGAAGGTGGTCGAGCGGCGCGCGGCGGACCGCGTGCCCGCCGCGTACATCACGCAGGAAGCGTGGATGCACGGCTACCGCTTTCACGTGGACGAGCGCGTGATCGTGCCGCGTTCGTTCATCGGCGAATTGCTGCAGGACGGCTTGCAGCCGTATGTCGAAGACCCCGAACAGGTCGGCGCGGTGCTCGAACTGTGCACGGGCTCCGGCTGCCTCGCGATTCTCGCCGCGCACGCGTTCCCGAACGCCGACGTCGATGCTGTCGACCTGTCGTCCGCCGCGCTCGAAGTGGCCGCACAGAACGTTCACGAATACGGGCTCGACGAGCGCATTGCGCTGTTCGAGGGCGATCTCTACGCGCCGCTGCCCGAGCGCCGCTACGACGTGATCATCACGAATCCGCCGTACGTCAACGCGGAATCGATGAAATCGCTGCCCGCCGAGTACAAGCACGAGCCCGAAATGGCGCTCGCGGGCGGAGCGGACGGCATGGATATCGTGCGCCGCATCATCGCCGACGCGCGCAAGTGGCTGACGGACGACGGCGTGCTCGTCGTGGAGATCGGCAACGAGCGCGCGCATGTCGAAGCGGCCTTCGGCGGCCTCGACCTCGTCTGGATGTCGACCAGCGCCGGCGACGACAACGTCTTCCTGATTCAGGCAAGCGACCTGCCCAGCAATTGACGCTGACGCCAGCGCGTCAGTGCGTCAATGCGCCCGCCGCCGCATCGCACAACGCACGCCGCCCGTCCGGGCCGCGTGCGTTGTGTGCTTCTGGGCCGTGCAATCTGCTTGCGGCAGCATCGAATCGCGCAACATGCCGGACGCGAGCTGGCGGCCCGCCGACCGCAACGCAAACGCATTCGGTAAGATGAGCGCGACCGCGCCGCCTTAACCTGGCAGTCGAGCCGCCTTAACCTGGCAATCGAATCCCGCACTCGACGAGTGCAGCCACGAAGTCAATCACGCGCAACGCGGCGTACATCGCTCGCAAGCTTATGCAATTCGATCTGCTCCACGTCGGCACGCTCGTGTTTCTCGCCCATGCGCTGGGCGTGATCGCCGCATGTCATGCCATCCTGCATACCCGCACGTCGCAAGGGGCGATCGCGTGGGCGGTGTCGCTCGTCGCGATGCCTTATCTGACGCTGGTTCCGTATCTGTTTCTCGGCCGCAGCAAGTTCGCGGGCTACGCGGATGCGCGCCGCCTGGAAAACGAGACGCTGCGCACCCGCGCCCATCCGCCGGAATGGGACACCGAGGCGTCATCGCAAGGCCGTCCGACGGAAGAGCTCGGGCACAACTTCGTGCGCTCATTGACGCGCCTCGGAGGCATGCCGTTCCTGCCGGGCAACAGCGTGCGCACGCTCGTCGACGGCGAAGCAACCTTCGCGGCAATACTCGACGCGATCGAAAACGCCCGCAGCTATGTGATCGTGCAGTTCTTCATCGTGCGCGCCGACGCGCTCGGCGAAATGCTGAAGGACGCACTGCTCGCGAAGGCGGCGCTGGGCGTGCGCGTCTATGTGCTGTACGACAGCATCGGCAGCTTCGACCTGCCGCACCGCTATGTCGCGTCGCTGCTCGCGGGCGGCGTGCAGATGCATCCGTTCGCGACCAACCGCAAGTTCGTCAACCGTTTCCAGCTCAACTTCCGCAATCACCGCAAGATCGTCGTTGTGGACGGCGAGCGGGCGTTTGTCGGCGGTCACAACGTCGGCGTCGAGTATCTGGGTGGCAAGCCGCCCCTTTCGCCGTGGCGCGACACGCACATCGAGGTGCGCGGGCCGGCTGTCGCCAGCATTCAGTTCGTGTTCACGGAAGACTGGTACTGGGCGACGCAGGAACTGCCGCAGTTCGAGTCGCCGCCTGTCACGACGGGCGACGACATGCACTGCCTTGTCGTACCGACAGGCCCTGCGGACAAGCAGGAAACCTGCTCGCTCTTTTTCGTCGAGGCGATCAACGCGGCGCGCGAGCGCATCTGGATCACAACGCCGTACCTCGTGCCCGACGAGGCGGTATTCGCGGCGCTGCGGCTGGCGGCGCTGCGCGGCGTCGACGTCCGCATTCTGATTCCGAGTCGGCGCGATCATCGCGTGGTGTTCGAGGCGTCGAAGCTGTATGCGTACGACTCGATCCGTGCGGGCGTGCGAATCTTCCGCTACCGGCCGGGGTTTTTGCATCAGAAAGTGGTGCTGATCGACGACGTCGCCGCCGCTGTGGGCAGCGCGAATCTCGACAACCGGTCGTTTCGCCTGAACTTCGAGATCATGGTGCTGACAGTCGATCAAGGCTTCGCCGGCGAGGTCGAGCAGATGCTGCTACGCGACTTCGCTCAATCGTTCGAGATCGACCGCAGCGAATATCGCACCGCGCCGGCGCTGCGGCGCGTCGTGATGCACGTGGCGCGGCTGTTTGCGCCGATCCTTTAATGCGCGGCTGTTTGCGCCGATCCTTTAATGCGCGGCTGTTTGCGCCGATCCCTTAACGCGCGGCTGTTTGCGCCGATCCCTTAACGCGCGGCTGTTTGCGCCGATCATCTGGTGCGCGGCCGTTCGCGCCAACCCTTTAACGCGCAGTTGTTCGCGCCATTTCCGTGGCACCCGCGGCACCGCACAGGCTTAAAGCAGCGCCTCGATGTCTCCCGTGATCGTTTCGGGCTTCGTGGTCGGCGCGTAGCGCTTGACCACCTTGCCGTTGCGATCGACGAGAAACTTCGTGAAGTTCCATTTGATCGCTTCGAGTCCGAGCACGCCAGGCGCCTCGTCTTTCAGAAACTTGAAGAGGGGATGCGCGTCCGAACCGTTCACGTCGATCTTGTCGAACATCTGGAACGTCACGCCGTAGTTCTTCTCGCAAAACGCGCCGATCTGCGCCGCATCGCCCGGTTCCTGCTTGCCGAACTGGTTGCACGGAAAGCCCAGCACCTGCAGCCCGCGCGCCGCGTATTGCTCGTGCAGCTTCTGCAAGCCTGCGTATTGCGGCGTGAAGCCGCATTCGCTCGCCGTGTTGACGATGAGCAGCACCTTGCCGTTGTAGCGGTCCAGACTGACGGGTTCGCCGCCCAGTGCGCGCGCCGAAAAGGAGTAAATCGAAGACTTGTCCGTTGCCATCTGCTGCCCTCCATGAATGTTGTTAGTCTACTGACGCCGACCGCGCGCGCCACCTGGCCGATCGGCCGATGCTGGGCGTGCGCCGCACAGTCTAAAATAGCGATTTTCCTCGAGCCGGCCCTGCTGTGATCCGCTTCAACCAGTTCAGTCTCGCGCGCGGCACAAAGCCGCTTTTCGAACAGACCACGTTCGCGCTCAATCCCGGCGAGAAAGCCGGCCTCGTGGGCGCGAACGGCGCGGGCAAATCGACCTTGTTCTCCGTGCTGCTCGGCGAACTGCACGCCGACGGCGGCGACTTCTCGATGCCGCCGTCGTGGCAGGTCGCGCACGTCGCGCAGGAGACACCCGCCGTCGACAAGACGGCGCTCGACTACACGCTGGACGGCGACGCCGCCTTGCGCGAGATCGAAGCGCGCATCGCGACGGCTTCGGCCGCGCACGACGGCGCCGCGGAAGCCGAAGCGCACGCCGCCTTCGCCGACGCCGACGGCTACACGGCGCCCGCGCGCGCCGAAGCGCTGCTGCTCGGCCTCGGCTTCACGCTCGACCAGACGCGCGCGAGCGTCGGCAGTTTTTCAGGCGGCTGGCGCATGCGCCTGAATCTCGCACAAGCGCTGATGTGCCGCTCAGATCTACTGCTGCTCGACGAACCGACCAATCACCTGGACCTCGACGCAATTGTCTGGCTCGAAGACTGGCTGCATCGTTATCCCGGCACGCTGGTCGTGATCTCGCACGACCGCGAATTTCTCGATTCGGTGTGCAATGTTACGCTGCATCTCGAGAACCAGCAGATCAAGCGGTACGGCGGCAATTACTCGCAATTCGAGGTGCTGCGCGCGCAGCAGTTGGCGTTGCAGCAGAGCGCATACGAAAAGCAGCGCAAGACCATCGAGCATCTGCAGAGCTTCGTCGACCGCTTCAAGGCAAAAGCGACCAAGGCGCGCCAGGCACAGAGCCGCATGAAGGCGCTCGAAAAGATGGAACTGATCGCGCCCGCGCATATCGCGTCGCCGTTCACGTTCGAGTTCCGCGCGCCCGACTCGGCGCCGAATCCGATGATGGTGATGGAGGACGTGCGCTGCGGTTATCGCGCGGAAGACGGCGGCGAGATTCCTATCGTCGAGCGTGTCGCGTTGTCCATCCAGAACGGTCAGCGCATCGGTCTGCTGGGCGCCAACGGCCAGGGCAAGTCGACGCTCATCAAAACGCTGGCGGGCACACTGGAAGCCCTCGGCGGCCATGTGCGCCAGGGCAAGGGGCTGCAGATCGGCTACTTTGCCCAGCATCAGCTCGAAACGCTGCGGCCGGATGATTCCCCTCTGCAGCATCTGTCGCGCCTCGCGCCCGACACGCGCGAACAGGAACTGCGCGACTTCCTCGGCAGCTTCAACTTCTCGGGGGACATGGCGACGGCTGCCATCGCGCCCTTCTCCGGAGGCGAAAAGGCGCGTCTCGCGCTCGCACTGATCATCTGGCAAAAGCCGAATCTGCTGCTGCTCGACGAGCCGACCAACCACCTCGACCTCGAAACGCGCCACGCATTGACGATGGCGCTTGCGCAGTTCGAAGGCACGGTGATTCTCGTGTCGCACGACCGGCATCTGCTGCGTGCGACCACGGACCAGTTTATGCTCGTCGCGAAGCACAGGCTGCAGCCGTTCGATGGCGATCTCGACGATTATCGCGACTGGCTGTTGCAGCACGCGGCTGAACAGCGCGCCGCGCTGAAAGCAGCCGATGCGCCGTCGTCCGGCGCGGGCGCCGATGCGTCGGTCAATCGCAAGGAACAGCGCCGACAGGAAGCAGAAACGCGCCAGAAGCTCGCGCATCTGAAGAAGCCGTTGCAGAACCGGATCGCAAAGATCGAAAAAGAGATGGACGCGCTGAATGCGGAAAAGGCAACGCTCGATACGTTCGTCGCCGATCCAGCCAGCTATGCGGCCGAGCAGAAAACAAAGCTGACGGAAGCGATCCGCCGTCAGGCAGATGTCAACGCACGCCTCGAAACGCTCGAAGCCGAATGGCTCGACGCGCACGAGGAACTCGAACAAATCGGCTAACGGCCCTTCGCTTCTCGCGAAGGCACGAACACGGGAAACGAGGCCGCGCCAGCAATCGATGGAGGGCTGCGCATTGTCGTCTACTGCCGCACTGAAAGGCCTGCGCGTGCTCGATCTGACGCGCCTCTTACCCGGTCCCGTCGCGACGCTCCGGCTCGCGGAAATGGGTGCCGACGTGCTGAAGATCGAAGCGCCCGGCGCGGGCGACGCGACGCGCACGATGATGCAAAGCAGCGCCGACCGCGTGGCGGGCCGTCCTGGCGCGTTCTACCGGCTCGTCAATCGCGGCAAGCGCGAGACGCGGCTCGATCTGAAGTCGGAAGGCGGGCGCACGGTGCTGATGGCGCTCGCGCGCGAAGCTGACGTGCTCGTCGAAAGTTTCCGTCCGGGCGTGATGGAGCGGCTCGGTGTAGGCTATGACGTGCTGCGCGTGATCAATCCGAAACTCGTGTATTGCGCGATCTCGGGGTACGGCTCGGATGGCCCTTATGCGCAAATGGCCGGACACGATCTGAACTACATCGGTTACGCCGGCGTGCTCGACCAGCTCGCCTCGCACGACGGCGCGCCCATCCTGCCCAATTTCCAGATTGCCGATCTGCTAGGCGGCGCGCTGTCGGCCGTGAACCAGATTCTTGCCGCCTTGTGGGCCGTCGCGCGAGGCGGCGATGGGCGTTTCGTCGATGTATCGATGGCGCATTGCACGTATGCGCACAACGTCGTCGCGCAAGTCGCGCTGGCGAACGACGGCACGTCGCCCGTCGCCGGCAGTAGCCTGCTGAACGGCGGCGTGCCCTGCTACAACCTGTACCGCACGCTCGACGGACGATGGCTCGCCGTCGGCGCGCTCGAACTCAAATTCTGGGAAACGCTGTGCATGGCGCTCGAACGCCCTGAATGGGCGACGCGCCACTGGAGTCTGGGCCAGGCGATCGCCGGGCCGGACGCGGTGCAACTGATCAAGGACATGGCGAATCTGATCGCGACGCGCACGCTCGACGAGTGGGGCGCGCTGCTCGTGCCGCTCGATTGCTGCGTGTCGCCCGTGCTGACAGCGGCGGAAGCCGCGCAGCACCCCCTCTTCAACGAGGCCGCACGTGAGGCGCTGCTCGCGCAGCAAGCCGAAGGCCGCGAGCCGGCCTGATCCGCGTTCCGGACTCCCCGCCGCAGCTTTCAGTCAGCCCGGAAAGCTGCTTCACGCGCTTTAACGCCGCGGCAAGGTTTGCCGGGGCTCCCGTTCGTCGTCGATCAGGCGATGCTTGCGCCCCTCGACGTGATGGCGGATCGTTGCCCGTACCTCGTCGGCCGTCACGTTCTCCGCGACCACGCGCCGGGAAATCTGCCCCGTCGTATCGATCCACTCGATGATCCGGCAGCCACCGCCCCACGGCCGTTCAATTGGCGGGGACACCCGGCAGCCGCGCAGATTCGACAGAAGCTCGCCCGAGGATTCATGAGACTGTTTCAAGACGTCTTCCTTTTCCACTCGTGACTTTGCATCTCACGAGGATAAGGAAAAGGAAAGTCCGTTAGGTTACAGCCTCGGTTGAGATCTTTACAGCGGATTACGCCAGAAAGCCTTGCATCCCAGCACACTCCGCTGCGTTCTCAAAGGCACTATTCGAGCGTGCGAATGCGGTCGATGGCCTGCTCGATGCGCTCGACGGCGATCACCTGCAAACCGTCGATGGGCTGCTTTGGTGCGTTTGCCTTAGGAATCAACGCAATCGAGAAGCCCAGTTTCGCCGCTTCCTTCAGACGCTCCTGGCCGCGCGGCGACGGACGGATCTCTCCCGCCAGCCCCACCTCGCCGAACACGATCAGGCCCTTTGGCAGCGCCTTGTTGCGCATTGACGAGTGAATGGCGAGCAGCACGGCCAGATCGGCGGCAGGCTCGGTGATCTTCACGCCGCCTACCGCGTTCAGGAACACGTCCTGATCGAAACATGCGATGCCTGCGTGCCGGTGCAGCACGGCGAGCAGCATCGCGAGCCGGTTCTGTTCGAGGCCGACGGCGAGGCGCCGCGGATTGGGCACATTGGCCGTGTCGACGAGCGCCTGCACTTCGACCAGCAGCGGCCGTGTGCCTTCCTGCGTGACCAGCACGCACGAGCCGGGCACGATCTGCTCATGCTGCGACAGGAACAGCGCCGACGGATTGGCGACGCCGCGCAAACCGCGCTCCGTCATCGCGAACACGCCAAGTTCGTTGACGGCGCCAAAGCGATTCTTGAACGCGCGCACGAGTCGGAACGACGAGTGCGTGTCGCCTTCGAAGTACAGCACGGTGTCGACGATGTGCTCGAGCACGCGCGGGCCAGCCAGATTGCCCTCTTTCGTCACGTGGCCGACCATGATGATGGCCGTGCCCGACTGCTTGGCGACGCGCGTCAATTGCGCCGCGCATTCGCGGACCTGCGCGACCGAGCCGGGCGCCGACGTCAACGCTTCGGAATAGATGGTCTGGATCGAGTCGATCACGGCGACGTCCGGCTTTTCGTCGGCGATCGTGGCCTGGATTTTCTCCAGCTGGATTTCGGCCAGCAGTTGCAGGTCGCTTGCCTGCGAGCCCGGTTCTAGCAGCGACAGCCGTTGCGCACGCAACGCAATCTGCGCGGCCGATTCCTCGCCGCTGACATAGAGCGCGCGCCGCTCACTGGCAATTTCTGCGAGCGACTGCAACAGCAGCGTCGATTTGCCGATGCCCGGATCACCGCCGATCAGCACCACGCCGCCCGCCACCAGCCCGCCGCCCAGCACGCGGTCGAATTCGCCGACGCCCGTCGAAAAACGCGGCACATCCGACGCTTCAATATCGGCGAGGCGCTGCACCGGCTGGCTTTTCGCGAGCGCCTGGAAGCGATGCGCGGAAGGCGATTCGGCGACCGATTCGACGAGCGTGTTCCACGCATGACAGGACGGGCACTGGCCCTGCCACTTCGGCGCCTGCCCGCCGCATTCCGTGCAGGTGTACAACGTTTTCTGTTTAGCCAACTTGTTTTGTCACGCGTCGTTGTTCTTGAGATGTCGCAAAGCCTTGTCGCCGCGGCTCACCCGGCTCACTCGGCGCGCACGGGCACGCGCGGCGCGACGGCGCACATCAGCTCGTAGCCGATCGTGCCGCAGGCCTGCGCGACGTCGTCGACGGGCAGTTGCGTGCCCCACAGCTCGACGCGCGTGCCGACATTGGCCTGCGGACACGGCGAGAGATCGACGGTGATCATGTCCATCGACACGCGCCCGACGATCCGCGTGCGAATGCCGTCGACGATCACGGGCGTGCCTTCCGGCGCCACGCGCGGATAGCCGTCCGCGTAGCCGCACGCGACAACGCCGATGCGCATTCCGGCACGCGCCGTGTAAATCGAGCCGTAGCCGATCGTGGCGCCTTCCGAGAGCGTCTGCACGGCGATCAGTTCCGACGAGAGCGTCATGGCCGGCTGCAGGCCCGTGTCCTTGATCGCGGCGCTCGCGCCGGACGGCGACGCGCCGTACAGCATGACGCCGGGGCGCACCCAGTCGAAGTGCGATTCCGGATACCAGAGCGTGGCCGCCGAATTGGCGAGGCTGCGCGCGCCCGCGATGCCTTGTGCGCCGCGCTCGAACGCTTCCATCTGATGAGTGATGCCGCGCTCGCTGTCTGCGTCGGAGAAATGGGTCATCAACGTGATCTGGCCGACGCCCTGACACGCCCGCGCGCGCTCCCACGCGGCGCGGAACTTGTCCGGCGCGTAACCGAGCCGGTTCATGCCGCTGTTCATTTTCAGCTGGATATTGACGGGTTTGGACAGCCGCGCCATTTCCAGCATGCGCAATTGCTCGTCCGAATGGAGCGCCGTGGTCAGACTATAGCGGTCGATCACGTCGATATCCGTCGGCCGGAAAAAGCCTTCGAGCAACAAAATCGGTCCGGCCCAGCCCAATTCCCGCAACTTCACCGCTTCTTCGAGGTCGAGCAAACCGAAACCGTCGGTCGCGCGCAGGCCCGGAAACGCCCGCGCAAGCCCGTGGCCGTAGGCATTGGCCTTGACGACGGCCCAGATCTTGGACTTCGGCGCATAACGGCGGGCAACTGCGAGGTTATTGGCGAGGGCGGCGGTATGGATCGTGGCTGAGACTGGGCGCGGCATGGGATATTTTCGTAAAGACATTGTCGAATCAGTAGCTTACAGTGCGTTTGCAAGACACCGGACGCTGCTGTGACAATGCGATCAAGGATTCTGCTAGTCGGGATTCGACTATTTTCGTGATATAAAGCCGTGCGCACAACCCATTTCGAACGGAATAAGCCCGGACGCACACCTTACGGCCGGGGCGGACAGACCGCAGCGAGGAAAGCATCGCATCAGATGAAAAAAGGTTTTTACACCATCATGGCCGCGCAGTTTTTTTCCTCGCTGGCCGACAATGCGCTTCTGATCGCTGCTATTGCACTGCTGAAAGATCTTCACGCCCCGAACTGGATGACGCCGCTGCTCAAGCTGTTTTTTGTGCTGTCGTACGTCGTGCTCGCGGCGTTTGTCGGCGCCTTCGCGGACTCCCGTCCGAAGGGCCGCGTGATGTTCGTGACCAATACGATCAAGGTGGTTGGTTGCCTCGCGATGCTGTTTGGCGCCCATCCCCTGATTGCGTACGGCATCGTCGGTTTCGGCGCGGCGGCCTATTCGCCCGCCAAGTACGGCATTCTGACGGAACTGTTGCCGCCTGACCGGCTCGTCGCCGCGAACGGGTGGATCGAAGGCACCACCGTCGGCTCGATCATTCTCGGCACCGTGCTCGGCGGCGCGCTGATCAGCCCGCATATCGCGTCGCACATCATCAAGCACACGCCCCCGGCGATCCACACGCCTGCCGAGGCGGCCATGCTGATCATCATCCTGATCTACGCGATCGCCGCACTCTTCAACTTGCGCATTCCCGACACGGGCGCGCGCTATCCGCGCCAGGAACACGGCCCGATCAGGCTCATTACCGACTTCGCCGACTGCTTCGTCGTACTGTGGCGCGACAAGCTCGGACAAATTTCACTCGCTGTCACCACGCTGTTCTGGGGCGCGGGCGCGACGCTGCAGTTCATCGTGCTGAAATGGGCGGAGGTGTCGCTCGGCATGTCGCTGTCGGAAGGCGCGATCCTGCAGGCCGTGGTCGCCGTGGGTGTCGCGGCGGGCGCGATGATCGCGGCTGCCCGCGTGCCGCTGAAGAAGTCGCTGTCGGTGCTGCCCGTCGGCATCATCATGGGTATCGCCGTGATGTTGATGGCCTTCTATACGAAACATCTGTTTCCGTCGCACTGGGGCATCTATATCGGCAGGTTGCATATCCCCGGTTATCTGATCTTTGCCTATATCTTCTTGATGATAGTCGGCGCGCTGTCCGGTTTCTTCGTCGTGCCGATGAATGCGCTGCTGCAGCATCGCGGGCACGTGCTGCTGTCGGCGGGTCACTCGATCGCCGTGCAGAACTTCAACGAAAACCTCTCCGTGCTCGTGATGCTGTGCCTGTACGCAGTGCTGGTGTGGCTCGACGTGCCCGTCGCGATCGTGATCGTGCTGTTCGGCACCTTCGTGTGCGTGATGATGTGGCTCGTGATGCGACGCCATCAGGCGAACCAGCGCGCATTCGATTCCGTTTCGCTGATCGGCGAAGCGCGCCACTGACGCGCGCCGTTTCGTCTTCATCAATGGGCGCGCGAAGCGCCCTTTGCTTTTCAGGCTCTGCAGGCTCTCCCATGACCCGACCGATTCCCAACGTCCTGACGATCGCCGGCTCCGACTCCGGCGGCGGCGCCGGCATCCAGGCCGACCTGAAGGCTTTCTCGGCGCTCGGCGCGTACGGCGCGAGCGTGATCACCGCGCTCACCGCGCAGAACACGCGCGGCGTCACGGCGATCCACACGCCCGATCCCGGCTTCGTCACGGCGCAACTCGACGCCGTGTTCGACGACATCCGCATCGACGCCGTGAAAATCGGCATGCTGGCGAACGCGGATATCGTGCGCGCCGTCGCCGATGCGCTGCGCCGACATCGGCCGAAGCATGTCGTGCTCGATACCGTGATGATCTCGAAGAGCAACCATGCGCTGCTTGCGCCCGAAGCCGTCGATGCCCTGCGCAGCGAACTCTTGCCGCTCGCCGATCTGCTAACGCCCAACCTGCCCGAAGCGGCCGCGCTGCTGGGCACGTCGAGCGCCGCCGATGAAGCGCAGATGGTCGATCAGGGCGAAGCGCTGCGCAAGCTGGGCGCGCGCGCGGTGCTGATGAAAGGCGGCCATCTCGCCGCCGCCGACAGCCCCGACTGGCTGATCGAGGACAGCGGCTCGCTGCGCCTCGCCGCGCCGCGCGTGCCCGTGAAGAACACGCATGGGACGGGCTGTTCCCTGTCGTCGGCGATCGCGGCGCTGATTCCGCAACGCGACAGCCTGGCGAGCGCCGTGGCCGATGCCAAGGCGTGGCTGACGGGCGCCCTCGAACAAAGCGGCCGGCTCGACGTCGGTCATGGCGTCGGCCCCGTGCATCACTTTTATCAATGGTGGTGACGGACCACGCAGACCTGCGCCGATCCTAAGGCTGACGCGACGTCCGGTGCGTCGTCTGACGCGCGAATGCCTGCGCGCGCTCGGGCCAGTCGTCGGGCACGATGAAGCCGCGCGAGCGCTCGGCCCACTGTCCCGCGCGATGCTCGGCGAAGGCCGCGACCATCGTCGGCCCCGTTTGACGCGCGAGCTGCTGCGCGAGCGCATCCGCCGACACGAAACTCGCCGCGTGATGCGCATCGCGCAGACGCGGCGCGAGCCATTCGAGCCTCGGCAGCACGATCCACGCATCGGCATGATCGCCCGCAAACGACGGCCAGTCGGCGCGCGTCGTCCACCAGCCGCGCGCATGGGCCGGATCGATTTCGACGGGATCACGCTCGTTCGCGCCGTTGCGATAGAAAAGCCATCCTTTGACGAACATCTGCGCGTCCCACGGCCCGGCATGGCCAAGTGTCGCGAACTCTTCGCGCGCGCTCAGCCGCAACTGATGATCGAGCAGATGCGCGAGTTTCAGATCGAAGCGGTCCTGCAGATTCGGACCGACGTAACTCGCCAAGCCATTTCCGACTGCATTGCCCGCTGCATTGCCCGCTGCATCCGCGCGTTCATCGCGGCCGTTACCTGCGTGCAGATAGCATTTGACGGCCAGCTCCCAATGCAGCCGCCGGCCCGTGAGTGTTTCGACGAGAAAGTCGCACTCGCCGAGCGTCACGCCCGCGCGCCGCAGCGCGACGTTGGCAGCGATGAGCCGGGCGGCGGGCCCCTGCTTCAGAAACCACGCGAGCAGGCATTCGGCATAGCGGCCAAGCCGTGTCACGCGCGCCGCCGCGACATAACGTTGCAAAGGAGCAGGATCGGCGTCCTGTGCTTCGAGCCAGTCCAGCGCCGCGGCGGCTTCGTCGGGCGA
Organism: Paraburkholderia bengalensis; assembly: GCF_037126505.1. NCBI lineage: Bacteria > Pseudomonadati > Pseudomonadota > Betaproteobacteria > Burkholderiales > Burkholderiaceae > Paraburkholderia > Paraburkholderia bengalensis. The sequence continues at coordinate 25,881 of NZ_JACFYJ010000059.1, read as the reverse complement.
TTCGAACGGCTGCGCGAGCACGCCGAGTGGCGGTTGCGCGCGCAACAGATCGGGACTGAACAGCAGCCACGCGATGTCGCGCACGGCGGCATCGCTGAGCGCGTCGAGCCGGGCCGTCGATGGCGCCTCGAATGAAGCTGTCGACCCGGCGTCGTCGATCATTTCGCCGTGTCCCCTTGCGCGTCCGCGCGGCGCCAGGTGTCGCGGGCAAGGCACAGGTCCTGCCACGACTTCGCCTTGTCGCCGAGGCTGCGCAGCAGATACGCGGGATGGTAGGTGACGATCACGGGCACGCCTTGGTATTCATGCACGCGCCCGCGCAGCGACGAAATGCTCGCTTCCGTTTTCAGCAGGCTCTGCGCGGCGAAGCGGCCAAGCGCGACGATCAGCTTCGGCTTCACGAGTGCGACCTGGCGCTGCAGGAACGGCTCGCAGCGCGCCACTTCGTCCGGCTCCGGATTGCGGTTGCCAGGCGGCCGGCACTTGATGACGTTGGCGATGTACACATTCGTGCCGCGCGCGAGATCGAGCGAGCGCAGCATGTTGTCGAGCAGCTTGCCCGCCTGGCCGACGAACGGCTCGCCCTGCCTGTCCTCGTTCTCGCCGGGCGCTTCGCCGATCAACATCCAGTCCGCCTCGCGATCGCCGACGCCGAACACCGTGTTGGTGCGCTTCTCGCACAAACGGCAGCGCTCGCAGCCGGAGACGCGCGCTTCGAGCGCGGGCCAGTCGAGCATGTCGATGCCCGGCTGCGCCGGGTCATCCGTTCGCGCTTCGGCTGGCGATGGCGGATCGGCGGGAAGATCGTCGAACCACGCGAAGTCGTCGTCGGCGAATGACGCTGAGGCGTCCGCGTCGGCGGGCCGTGGCGCTCGTTCGAGAGGCTCTTGGCGTGCTTCGTGCGGGGCGTCGGCGCGGCTGACGACGGGTTGGTCGCCGCCGCGCAGGCTGTCGTCGACAAATGACGCCGCGTTCGGCGCAGCGGATGTTGCGGCTCGCGACGCGCGCTGTGCGGCCACTTCGTCCCTTTCCGCAGCCGACGTGGCTCGCGCCTGTGCGACAGCCGGATTGCGTTGCGCGTCAGCGTCGGCGTCAAGGTCAACGTTAAAGGGCGCCTCGGCCGCTATTGCGCGAGGCGCAGCCTCATCGGCATCGGCGACGCTTTCCAGCGACAGCGAGCCTCGCGAATCATCGTCGCCGTGAGCCGTCCCGCGACGCACCCACATCGGCGCGAGGCCCAGTTCTTCCAGCGCGAATTCATGCAGCGCCATCAGCGCCCTCCTTTGCAAAACTGAAACGCATCACGATGGCATCCTCCCGGCTGCGATGACGCGCCGGATAGTAGTTCTTGCGCCGGCCAATCGAAGCAAAGCCAAAGCGCTCGTACAGCTTGATCGCGCGATGGTTCGACGGCCGCACTTCGAGCAGCATCCCCGCGAGCCTTTCGCTGCGCGTAATGCGCACGGCTTCGCGCAGCAGCGCAAGGCCCGCGCCCGCATGCTGCGCGACGGGCGCGACGCACAGGTTCAGCAGATGCATCTCGTCGACGACGGGCATCAGCACGCAATAGCCGATCAGCGTGCCCGTCACGTGCCGCAGACACACGCCGAAGTAACCGTTGCGCAGCGAGTCCTCGAAATTGCCGCGGCTCCAGGGAAATTCGTAGGCGAGCTTTTCGACGGCGGCGACCTCGTCGAGATCGCCCTCTGTCATGGGGGACATGTAGCGGTCCGCCAGCAGCACGCCGCTCATCGTGTGCCCTCGTTGCGAGCGGCATGCGCCGCCTCGCCGCTTCCATCTGCGCTTCCATCCGCGCTTCCATCCACGCGTCCCGCCGACGCCTGCTGCGCCGCCTTCGCCGCCATGCGCTCTTCCGTGGTCTGCGCAACCTTGTCGCGGATGTACTCGGGCGCGGCCTGATCGGCGGGCAGCGTGCGGCCCGCGCGGAATGCGCGCAGCGCGGCAAACGCGACGGGCAACGCGTGCGGCACGGCTTCGTGATCGACGGCCTGCGCGGACGCGGCCGCCTTCAGACGTTCGCCGAACGCCGCCGCGGCATTGCCCGCCAGCGTGAAGGGCTGATCGGGCAACGCGAGCGCATCGGGCGAACCGAGCGACGCAGCGTGCACCGTGCGCCACTCGCCCGTGCGCTCGTCCCACGCAAAGTCGGCCCAATAGACTTCGTCCATGCGCGCATCGAGCGCCGCGAGCACGCGCGCGGCCGACGGGTCGCGCAGCCGCGCACTCTCCGCGCAGGCGAGCAGCGTGCCGATGGGCACGACGGGGCAATCCAGCCCGAACGCGAGGCCCTGCGCCACGCCCGTCGCGGTGCGCAAGCCGGTGAAGGAACCCGGCCCCGAACCGAACGCGATCGCGTCGCAGTCGGCGAGCGCAAGGCCTGCTTCGTCGAACAGTTCGCGAATGGCCGGCAAAAGCCGCGTGCTGGAGACCGCGCCCGTCGCTTCGTGGCGGGTCCAGACGCGCGGCGCGGGAGCCGACGCGCGCGCGTCGGCCGATGAGGCTTGATCGGCGGAATCGGCGGACAGCAAGGCGACCGAGCAGAATTCGGTCGACGTATCGAGGGCAAGCAGCACGGTTTGGGTCATGACCGCTATTGTAATGCGCCACCTGCCGTCGCCGGATGCCAACGCGCGCGACACGAGGCGAGGTGCCCGCCCGCATTTGGAAGGATCGCTCCAGCTTCGCGACACGTCCCGTTGCTATGATCGACGCCCTATCTCAAAACAAGCATGGAGGATCTGATGAGCGACGTGGACGCTCTCTTCGCGAAGGCCCAGGAAGACGTCAAGCAACTGCCGGAGCGTCCGGGCAACCTCACGCTGCTGCGCCTGTACGCACTCTTCAAGCAGGCCACCGACGGCGACGTGCATGGCGACAAGCCGGGCTTCACCGATATCGTCGGCAAGTACAAGTACGACGCATGGGCCGCGCTGCAAGGCACCGCGCCGCAGACGGCCATGCAGCAGTACGTGGAGCTGGTCGAGTCGTTGAAAAACGGCACGGCCGCGTGAGATCGGCCGCCGCTCGGCTGCATTCATTCTTCACACCGAAAGCAGCCGTTCATTCGGAAAGTTCTTAACGGTGGCGCGGTGCAGCAAAAATCGATATAATGCTCGCTGCGCTTCACCGCTTTCGCCGGCTTCCGGCGCTCTGGCAGAAAAAGCGCCCGTAGCGTTTTGCTCCAATCCAGTTTAGAACCTGTCCCCTCCTGCATGGCCCCACGGGCCGCAAGTCCAGGCTGGCGGCAAGCCAATCCCGGCCTGTCGCATCCGATACAGCTTCTAACGAGAAACTCGCCTTCATTGCCGCGAGTTGCCCCCGTTTTTTGATTTGCTCGCTGCTTCTTTGCTCGCTGAATCCGACGACTTGGGTATGCCGATTGGCGCCGACGTGTTTTTTCCCATGATTCAAGGATTCTCATGACTTCGAGCAATACCTCCAGCCCGTTGAACGCCATCGCCGATCAAGCTCTCGGTCTCGACACGCCGGAAACGGCTGTGCAAGCTCCCGAAGCCGAAGGCCCGACGTTCGCGTCGCTGGGTCTGTCGGCGGAGATCGTCTCGGCATTGACGGCCGCCGGCTACAAGGCGCCGACACCCGTGCAGCAGCGCGCGATCCCGGCTGGCATCGCGGGCCGCGACCTGCTGGTGTCGAGCCCGACGGGTTCGGGCAAGACGGCAGCGTTCATGCTTCCCGCCATCGAGCGTTTCGCCCAGTTGCAAAAGGCGCAGGCCAACCAGCCGCGCGAGCCGCGCACCGACAACGCCGGTGGCCGCAGCCGCCGTCCGATGCCCGTCGCGCGTCCGGGCCTGCTGGTCCTCACGCCGACCCGCGAACTCGCGATGCAGGTCACGACGGCCGCCTCGACATACGGCAAACACCTGAAGCGTCTGCGCACGGTCAGCATCCTCGGCGGCGTCGCGTACGGCCAGCAGTTGATGCTGCTCGCGAAAAACCCTGAAATTCTCGTCGCCACGCCGGGCCGTCTGCTCGATCACCTGGAGCGCGGCCGTATCGACCTGTCGCAACTGCAGATGCTCGTGCTCGACGAGGCCGACCGCATGCTCGACATGGGCTTCATCGACGACATCGAAACCATCGTCGCGGCCACGCCCGCGACGCGCCAGACGATGCTGTTCTCGGCGACGCTCGACGGCAAGATCGGCTCGCTGACGGGCCGTCTGCTGAAAGACCCCGAGCGTATCGAGATCACGCAAAAGATCGAGTCGGGCGCCAACATCGCGCAGAGCGTGCACTACGTGGATGACCGCGATCACAAGGATCGTCTGCTCGACCATCTGCTGCGCGACACGAGCCTCGACCAGGCCATCGTGTTCACGGCGACCAAGAGCGACGCCGACATGCTTGCCGGCCGTCTCGCCGACGCCGGCTTCGAATCGGCCGCGCTGCACGGCGACCTGCCGCAAGGCGCGCGCAATCGCACGATCCGCGCGCTGCGCGAGCGCCGCGTGCGCGTGCTGGTGGCCACCGACGTCGCAGCACGCGGCATCGACATCCCCGGCATCACGCACGTGTTCAACTACGACCTGCCGAAGTTCGCCGAAGACTACGTGCACCGCATTGGCCGCACGGGCCGCGCGGGCGCTCGGGTGTCGCGGTGAGCCTCGTGCACCACGCCGAACAGGGCGCGCTCAAGCGCATCGAGCGCTTCGTGCGTTCGCCGCTGCCCGTCAACGTCGTCGCCGGCTTCGAGCCGCGCAAGGCGCCGCCCGCGAACGGTCGCGGCAGCTTCGGCGGCCGTGGCCGTCCGGGCGGTGGCAATGGCGGCCGACGCTTCGGCAGCGGCGGCGGCAAGCCGGGTTACGGCAACGGCGGCGGCTACGGCGCGCGTGACGGCAATCGCGGCGGCTATGGCGCGCGCGAAGGCGGCAATGGCGGCGGCCGTAGCTGGGGCGACAAGCCCGCCGGCGGCAACCGTGAAGGCGGCTTCGGCGGTTCGCGCGACGGAGGCGGCTATCGCGGCGAAGGCTATCGCGGCAACCGCGAAGGCGGCTTCTCGCGCGAAGGCGGTTACGCGGCACGTCGCAACGACGGTCCGCGCAACACGCGCCGCGGCGACTAAATCGCCTGCGTCGCACTCGCGGAACCTGCTCATGCACGGCCCCCGGCCGTCTGCAACGCAGAACCGGCGCTTCGGCGCCGGTTTTTTTTTCGCGTCCGCGAATATTCCACAATGCGAAAAATTTTTTTGCGTCGTAAAAAACCGTGCTGCGTGGCACAACACGACCGGTTGCGAGATGGAAAATCTCATTTCTTATTGTGAAACAAACATCACAACGTATTGAATCTTAAAGAATAAAAATCTCACGAAAAGACGTGGGCGCGGCTGTTCCGCCTCCGGCCTTTTGCCTAGACTCTTATATAAGAGTTCGCGAAACGAAACGCCTCCGGCAACCCGCTTCGCGAAGTCACCGGACCTACGAACCCTCTTAAGGCAAAAGGAGCACACCATGTCGCGCAACGAACAGGCAAAGCAGCTTCAACAACAATGGGAAACGGACAGCCGCTGGAAGGGCATCAAGCGCGGCTTCACGGCGGAAGACGTCGTGCGTCTGCGCGGCTCGATCCAGCCCGAGCACACGCTCGCCCGCCGCGGCGCTGAAAGGCTGTGGCAAGCCATGCACGACGAGCCGTTCGTCAACGCGCTTGGCGCGCTGACGGGCAACCAGGCGATGCAGCAGGTCAAGGCCGGCCTGAAGGCTATTTATCTATCAGGCTGGCAGGTCGCGGGCGACGCCAACGTGGCGGGCGAAATGTATCCGGACCAGTCGCTGTATCCCGCCAACTCGGTGCCGCTCGTCGTCAAGCGCATCAACAACACGCTGACGCGCGCCGACCAGATCCAGTGGTCGGAAGGCAAGAATCCGGGCGACGAAGGCTACATCGACTACTTCGCGCCGATCGTGGCCGACGCGGAAGCCGGTTTCGGCGGCGTGCTGAACGCGTTCGAACTGATGAAGGCGATGATCGAAGCGGGCGCGGCAGGCGTGCACTTCGAGGACCAGCTGGCTTCCGTGAAGAAGTGCGGCCACATGGGCGGCAAGGTGCTCGTGCCGACGCGCGAAAACGTCGCGAAGCTGACGGCCGCGCGTCTCGCCGCCGACGTCTGCGGCGTGCCGACTGTGCTGATCGCGCGTACCGACGCAGAAGCCGCCGACCTGATCACGTCGGATGTCGATGACAACGACAAGCCGTTCCTGACGGGCGAGCGTACGGTCGAAGGCTTCTTCCGCACGAAGCCGGGCCTCGAACAGGCTGTGTCGCGCGGTCTCGCGTACGCGCCGTATGCCGATCTGATCTGGTGCGAGACGGGCAAGCCGGACCTCGAGTACGCGAAGAAATTCGCCGAGGCGATTCACAAGGAATTCCCGGGCAAGATGCTGTCGTACAACTGCTCGCCGTCGTTCAACTGGAAAAAGAACCTCGACGACGCGACGATCGCGAAATTCCAGAAGGAACTCGGCGCGATGGGCTACAAATTCCAGTTCATCACGCTCGCGGGCTTCCACGCGCTGAACTACTCGATGTTCAACCTCGCGCACGGCTACGCGCGCCAGCAGATGAGCGCGTTCGTCGAACTGCAGCAGGCCGAATTCGCCGCCGCCGAGCGGGGTTTCACGGCCGTGAAGCATCAGCGCGAAGTCGGCACGGGCTACTTCGACGCCGTCACGCAGACGGTCGAGCGCGAAGCGTCGACGACGGCACTGCACGGCTCCACGGAAGACGAGCAGTTCTTCGATAACAAGAAGGTCGCCTGAACCGTCTGACGTCATCGGCGGATTCAACGGCTGGAAGATGCGCGCCGCTTCTCACCGCGTCTTCGCATAGCTTCTCGCATTGCTTCCTGCACGCAGCAGCGTGAAAAACGGCCCCGTAGAGGGCCGTTCTTCACATCTTCCACGGACGAAGTCCGGGCGGCAGCCCCATGCCGCCCGGCGTGCTTAGGGCGATTGCGCGCGAAGTCTCCGAACCGGATCGAGACAGTCAGCTACGTCGCGTATCTGCCGCTGCGAATCCGCGTGCCGGCCAGACGCTGGCGTGCGCTTTTATCTGCACGCGTGGACACGCGTCGCTTGCGTTCGGAACCGGCGTAGCGTCAACGTCCGGCGGACGCAACGCCCTTATCGATAGACGATCACCGGAATCTTGGTATGTGTGAGCACGCGCTGCGTCTCGCTGCCGATCAGCAGACTGCCGAGTCCGCGCCGCCCATGCGACGCCATGAAGATCACGTCGCAGCCGCCCTGCTCGGCGGCTTCGATAATGCCGAGATACGGCGACGGATGCACGCTCGTCTGACTCGTGCACTGGACACCCGCGCCGCGCGCTGCCTCCTCCACTTCCTGCAGATGCTGGCGCGCCTCGCGCTCGCTGCGGTCCTGAAAGTCGACGGGCGGCTCGATCACGACTTCCGAAAAAGGCGAGTACGGATACTGCGGCAGGCACGCATACGCGGTGACGCGCGCGCCGACGGCCTGAGCAAGGTCGATCGCGCCGTCGATGGCCTTCTTCGACAGGTCCGAACCATCGGTCGGAACGAGGATGTGCTTGAACATGATGCCCTCCGTCGTCGACTGCAGGTGTGGAATGCGCGTGCCTGCCGTCCTGTGCCCCATGCCTTTCCAGGCGGGACGACGCCTGAGCCTCTGCGCGCGCAACCGCCTGCGCCGCAGCGGTCGAGAAGCCGCGCGGCGGGCTGTCAGAACGATTGTAGTGCGCCGAAATGTCGTGCAAGCGGCGCGTGCGGGCATGTCCGCATATCGGAAACCCGCGCGCAGTCCAACACGCAGCGTGCGGCCAGGCAGCCGCTGCCGTCAGACCCAGTAGGCCGGATTGCCATATGTATGCTTCAGAAAGTCGAGGAACAGACGCACGCGCAACGGCAAATGACGCCGCTGCGGAAACACCGCGTGAATTCCGATGGGGGGCGCGGCGTACGCATCCAGCACGCTCACGAGGCGCCCCGCCGCGATGTCCGTGCCGACTTCCCACCACGAACGCCACGCGAGCCCGTGCCCTTCGAGGCACCACTCGTGCAGCACCGCGCCGTCCGAGCACTCCATCGTGCCCGACACCTTGATCGTGACGACCTTGTCGCCCTGCTGGAACACCCAGCCGCGCTGCTGGTTCGCGCTCCCGCCGAGCGCGAGGCAATTGTGGTGCGCGAGATCGGCGAGCGTCTGCGGCGCCGCGCGACGCGCAAGGTAAGCCGGCGATGCCACGCACACGCGTTTGTTCTCACCCAGTTTCAGCGAGACAAGCGACGAATCAGGCAATTCTCCAAGCCGAACGGCGCAGTCGAATCCTTCATTGACGAGATCCACCATGCGATCGGACAGATCGAGCGAGATCGACACGTCCGGATGTGCGAGCGCGAACACGGGCACGAGCGGCGCGACGTGCCTGCGTCCAAAGCCGGCGGGCGCGGACACGCGCAGGTGGCCGCTCGCCTTCACGCCGCCCGCGGAGACGCTGGCCTCGGCGTTCTGCATGTCGTGAATGATGCGCTGACAGTCCTCGAGAAACGCCGAGCCTTCGTAGGTCAGCGTGATGCGGCGCGTGGTGCGCACCAGCAGCTTGACGCCAAGGCGCTCCTCGAGCGCGTCGATGCGGCGTCCGATGATTGCGGGCGCGACGCCCTCGGCCTGGGCTGCCGCCGACAGGCTGCCGCGCGCGGCGACAGTCACGAAAGTCTCGATCTGCTTGAAGCGGTCCATCTGCGAAGGGTGGCGCGCAATGATCGCGCACGAATTAGACGATTCGCGTCAGATTAGGGTGATGAAAGTAAAAGATCAAGTGATCGTTAGACTCTTTTTTAGCACCAACCGTCACGAATAGAATCCATCCCGACCTCTGAAGGAGCGCAAGGCAATGTCGGCCACAACGACACTCTCCCCCAAAGCAGTGATCTTCGACGCGTATGGCACGTTGTTCGACGTCCATTCCGTCGTCGCTGCCGCGGAGCAGATGTTCCCCGGCCACGGCGATGCCCTTTCGCAGTTGTGGCGGCAAAAACAGATCGAATACGCGCAGTTGCGCACGGCCTCCGATCCCGCCGGCGCGCGCTATCAGCCGTTCTGGAACATCACGCTCGACGCGCTGCGCTTCGCCGCACGCAAGCTCGGCCTCCCGCTGAACGCGGCCGGCGAAAAGCGCCTGATGGACGAATACGCGTGCCTGTCCGCATTCCCCGATGTGCTGCCTGCATTGCGCCAGTTGCGCACTATTCGCGGTGGATCGGGCGGTACGTCAGGCGATGCGCGCATCGGTCTCGCGATTCTCTCGAACGGCAATCCGCAAATGCTCGACATTGCTGTCAAGAGCGCAGGGATGTCGGGGATGTTCGATCACGTGCTGTCCGTCGATGCCGTGCGCGCGTTCAAGCCCGCGCCCGCCAGCTACGCGCTCGGCACCGGGGCGTTCGGCGCGGCGCCCCGCGAGATCGTTTTCGTGTCGTCCAACGGCTGGGACGCGTGCGGTGCGAACTGGTTCGGCTACACCGTGTTCTGGCTCAACCGTCAAGGCGTACCCGCCGAGGAGCTGGGCGTTACGGCGCACGGCACAGGTCGCAGCATGAGCGACCTGATCGCCTTTATCGCCAACCACATCGACAACCACACTTCGCCCGCAAAGACCGCAAGGAAAGCGGGCAAACACGAACACCGATAGCGCACGCGATACCGATTAACCCCGCAGCGCCACAGCCCTGGTGCGTGCGGACCTGGCGCCCGATGCGCAATGGATCAGGACGGCGCCTTGCAACTGCATCAACACGCAACTTTGAAACTGACCGACCAAGGAGAAATCATGGCGAATACGTTGTCGCTTCCACAGGGCATGACCATCACCGGCGAGAGCCGGCCCGGCTTCGAGGCCATTCTGACGCCGCAGGCGCTGGAACTCGTCGCGAGCCTGCATCGCACGTTCGAGCCGCGTCGCCAGGCACTGCTCAAGGCGCGCGCCGAGCGCGCCAGGCGTCTGGATGCCGGCGAGCGCCCCGATTTTCTCGAAGAAACGAAGAGCATCCGGGAAGGCGACTGGACGATCGCGCCGCTGCCGCTAGATCTTCAATGCCGACGCGTCGAAATCACGGGCCCCGTCGAGCGCAAGATGGTCATCAACGCGCTGAACTCGGGCGCGGACGCGTACATGACGGACTTCGAGGATTCGAATGCGCCGAGTTGGGCGAACCAGATCACCGGCCACGTCAATCTGAAGGAAGCCGTGCGCCGCACGATCTCGCTGGAGCAGAACGGCAAGTCGTACCGGCTCAACGACAAGATCGCGACGCTGATCGTGCGTCCGCGCGGTTGGCATCTGGACGAGAAGCACGTGACGGTGGACGGACAACGCGTGTCGGGCGGCATCTTCGACTTTGCGCTGTTCCTGCATCACAACGCGAAGGAACAGCTGTCGCGCAACACGGGGCCGTACTTCTATCTGCCAAAGATGGAAAGCCATCTGGAAGCGCGGCTGTGGAACGACATCTTCATCGCGGCGCAGGAAGCAGTCGGCGTGCCACGCGGTACGATTCGCGCGACGGTGCTGATCGAAACGATCCTGGCCGCGTTCGAAATGGATGAGATTCTGTACGAACTTCGTGAGCACAGCTCAGGACTGAACGCCGGACGTTGGGACTACATCTTCTCCGCCATCAAGAAGTTCAAGAACGACAAGGACTTCTGCCTCGCGGATCGCTCGCAGATCACGATGACGGTGCCGTTCATGCGCGCGTACGCGCTGCAACTGCTGAAGACGTGCCACCGGCGCCACGCGCCTGCCATCGGCGGCATGAGCGCGCTGATCCCGATCAAGAACGATGTGGCCGCAAACGACAAGGCGATGGCGGGCGTGCGCTCGGACAAGGCGCGCGACGCGACGGACGGCTACGACGGCGGCTGGGTCGCGCATCCGGGCCTCGTGCCCATCGCAATGGAAGAATTCGTCAAGGTGCTCGGGGACAAACCGAACCAGATCGGCAAGCAACGCGACGACGTGCAGGTGACGAGCAAGGATCTGCTCGACTTCCGGCCGGAAGCGCCCATTACGGAAGCGGGCTTGCGCAACAACATCAACGTCGGCATTCACTACCTTGGCTCGTGGCTGGCGGGAAATGGCTGTGTGCCGATCCACAATCTGATGGAAGACGCGGCGACGGCGGAAATTTCACGCTCGCAAGTCTGGCAGTGGATTCGCTCGCCGAAGGGCAAGCTCGACGACGGCCGCAAGGTGACGGCCGAACTCGTGCGCGAACTGTCGGCGCAGGAGCTCGACAAGGTGAAGGCCGCGATCACGGGCGACACGAAGCCATACGATCGCGCCGCGCAGATCTTCAGCGACATGTCGACGGCGCAGAATTTCACCGAATTCCTGACGCTGCCGCTTTACGAAGAACTTTGACGCTGGACAGTGCGAGGACAGGCGCGCCAGCCTGGATGCCTAAGCCGCGACGCGACCGCGTGCGGCGTGGCTGGATCTGCGGGATTCGCGCTCGATCTGTCGCGGTAGCGTAATGGTTGACCGACCGGGGTGGCCTGGCGGGCGTCATGCCCGCTGGGCCATTCTTTTTCCTTGCTGCGCGCGTTCTTTACAGGTGCCGACGGAGGAATGTGGCGCTGAATATAGCGCCGCATGTCGTGTCTCAAGCGAGCCGTCAGCGTCCGTTCGTGCGCCGATGCGCGACCCAATCGCCGCCGCGAATCTCCGGCAAGCCGGTGACGGCGTCGGACTGCACGGGATAATAACGGCACGTCACGGGCGTACCTTCGACTTCGACGATCACTTCGCGCGGCATGAACAATCCTTCGACGCCCGGATAGACCTGTTCGATCTCGTCGAGTACAGCAACGAGTTCGTCGTCGATTTCGTAGACGTCGCCTCGCACGTGAACGCCCGCTTCGTCTGGCACGAAGCCCGGATAGGCGCCGAAATCGAACAGCCGGCCGCGCAAGGTGGCTGCGCCGATCAGCGTCGGTGCCGCGATGTCGTTGCGCGCCGCCGCGGCGCCGATGTCGTTGATTTCGCCCGCACGCAAAGTGCCGTACACAAACACGTTCTGCATCAGTCCACTACCCTCCGTTCGCACACATCTCAATCGCCGCGCGAGGCTTCACAGAAGCGACGCGCTCGCCACCAGGATTCCGTCGACATCCGCATACAGCCATTCGCCCGGACGCACGATCGTACCGGGCAAATGCACCGGGACGTCGCGCTCTCCGCCGCCGCGCTTCTGGCTGCGCTGCGGATGCGTCGCAAGCGCGGCGATGCCGAGATTGCACTCGTTCAATTCCAGCGTGTCGCGCACGCAGCCGAACACGACGATCCCAGCCCAGCCGTTCTTTTCACCGAGCTTGCCGAGATTGCCGCCGACCAGCGCGCAGCGCAGACTGCCGCCGCCGTCGATCACCAGCACGCGGCCCGCGCCTTTTTCTTCGAGCGTGGCGCGCACTAGCGTGTTGTCTTCGAACACCTTGAGCGTGACGGCTTCGCCGCCAAAGCACGAAGCGCGGCCAAAGCGGCTGAACACGGGCTCGAGCACGCGCAACGTGCCCGCTGCCAACTGGTCTTCGTGGGCGTCGCACAGGTCTGCGGTTGCAAAATTCATCGACGTCTCCCGGTGAAACGAATCCGGTGCATTATGCCGCGCCATTTTCGCGATGTCGCATCGTCCGATCGGCCAATGGGCGGACGAAGTGCACAACCCTACAATGACAAACGTCACGCGGCCGATTGTCGGCTGCTTACTTTCGTTCCGACATGACCGAAGCTGCCCGCTCCACGCCGCTCGCGCCACCAGCGCCGGCCGAATTGTCCACGCGCGTCGATTTCGCCGACATTCCACCGGAGTTCGCGCCCACGCCGACGCACCCCATCCGCGTGCGCTCCCGGCCCATGCCCGCTGGCGTTCGAATCGCGCGGCACACGCACGCGTGGGCGCAGGTGGCGTACGCGTCGCGTGGCGTGCTGCGCGTCGGCACGTTCGGCACCACGTGGATGGTGCCGCCGTCGCGCGCGATATGGGTGCCGCCGTATGTGCTGCACGAAGTCGTGATCGTCGAAGAAGCTTTCCTGCGCACGCTCTACATCAATGAGGCGGCCGTGCCGGCAGGACTGGACGCGTGCAGGGTCGTCGAGGTGTCGGGGCTGTTGCGAGAAGTCATTGCAGCCCTCGACACGTCAGATCTGCCAACCGAGCGCGAGCGGCTCTTGGGCGCGCTGGCGCTCGACGAAATCACGCGCTCGCAGCCCCTGCCGCTATCCGTGCCGATGCCGACGGAAAAGCGCCTGCGCGCGTTGTGCGAAGCCGTGCTGGCCGATCCCGCCAACGCCGACTCACTGGAGCAATCGGCCTCGACGATCGGCGCCAGCACGCGCACCATCGCGCGACTCTTCCGGCAAGAACTCGGTGTCAGCTTCTCGCAATGGCGTCAGCAAGCGCTGCTCGCTCGGGCAATCCCGCTGCTTAGCCAGGGGCGGCCGCTATCGCACGTGGCGCGTGAGTTGGGCTACAAGAGCCAGAGCGCATTTTCGGCGATGTTCCGGCGCGCGTTCGGAGAAAGTCCGCGGGCATTCATGGTGCGTGGCGCGGAGCACCGGCGTGGCGAGCGGGAGCGCGATGAGGAAGAGGACAGTTCGATGTGACGGGAGCGCGGCTGCAGCGGCTCTCCACATGAACCGCGCCGAAGATCGGTGCGGTCGCCCGCAACGTGCTCAAACGCGCCGCGCCATATGGCGGATCGAACCCAGCTGCGCGAGCCGCGGGCCTGCGAGCCGATAACCCATCCGTTGATAGAGCCGTGCGGCGGGATTATCGACGAATACGCGCAACTGCAATTCCGCCAGCCCGCGCGCCCGCGCCCAGCGGTGAGAAATATTCAGTAGATACGTGCCCGCGCCGCGCCGCCGATGCCCCTCCGCAATCTGCACGTCGCGGATATGCAGCGAGTCGCCCTCTTCCGTGATGCGCAGCACGCCGATCCGTTCGCGATCCACCTCGAGGATGAAATTTTCAGACTCGCGCCAGCTCGCAAGAAACAGATCGCTGCGCCACACGAGGTGATGCCGGCGATAGTATCCGCCCATGTTGTTGCGCGTCAGCGCCTCGGCGAACTGGAAGTCGTCCATGCTGGCCTTGCGCAAATGGAAGGGAGATGGAGCGTCGGTCGGGTCGAGCATCGCACGGGGACGGAAGAGTCGATCCGCTCAACGTTAAGTCACGTCGATCGCGGTGGCAATGGCTGTTTGCCCCACAACGATATTTGCCGGCGTTTCTTGTGCCGTTGCCGGCGGTGTCGGCGAATCTCAGCGATGCGCAGATTCGGGGCGAAAAAACAAAAAAGCCCGCTGACAATTCAGCGGGCTTCTTGTCTTGGCGGAGCGGACGGGACTCGAACCCGCGACCCCCGGCGTGACAGGCCGGTATTCTAACCGACTGAACTACCGCTCCAGTCTTGCTACCTGACTTGCGAGCGTCGGTTAGATCTCGCAAGCGCATTGCTTCAACTTCAAGCAACGCCAGTATTCTGGCGTCCCCTAGGGGATTCGAACCCCTGTACTCACCGTGAAAGGGTGATGTCCTAGGCCTCTAGACGAAGGGGACAACGTACTTCACACTTTACTGCTTACACCTTTAATGAAAAAGCCCGCTCACCGAACGGGCTTAATCTGGCGGAGTGGACGGGACTCGAACCCGCGACCCCCGGCGTGACAGGCCGGTATTCTAACCGACTGAACTACCACTCCAGTCTTGCTACCTGACTTGCGAGCGTCGGTTAGGTCTCGCAAGCGCATTGCTTCAACTTCAAGCAACGCCAGTAATCTGGCGTCCCCTAGGGGATTCGAACCCCTGTACTCACCGTGAAAGGGTGATGTCCTAGGCCTCTAGACGAAGGGGACATAATCTTTGCAGATCTGTCTCGTTCTTGCCGCTAACTTCATTCATCAGCAGCGAAGACCGCCATTTTAACTGCTTTACAACCGCTTGTGAAGTCTTTTTTGCTACAACTTCCGGCTAACCGGAGCGACTTCACTTTGTTCTGATGGTGGAGGTAAGCGGGATCGAACCGCTGACCTCTTGCATGCCATGCAAGCGCTCTCCCAGCTGAGCTATACCCCCTTGCAGAACAGAAGCGAGATTGTAGATAGCAATTTTTGCTTTGTAAATACCTTTTGAGTCGCTTCGTGCAATTTTTTTGCGAGGCTGCGTTTGCGTCGCGCCGTTCGTTTCGCAGCCTCGTGGCGCGGGCCAGATGCACCCCGTCGAAGCTCAGCCCAACGCCTTTTCGATCCGGCTCACGACCACATCGCGACCGAACAACATCAGCACGCTGTCGATCGAAGGAGTGTGCGTGGTGCCCGCCACCAAAAGACGCACAGGCATCGCGAGTTGCGGCATCTTGAGCTTGTGCGCGCCGAGCGTCGCTTTCAGCGCCGCGGCGATGCCCTCCTTGGTCCATTCGCAGTTCTTTAGTGCCGCGGCAAGATCGGCAAGCGCCGGACGCACCGCATCCGTCACATGCTGCGCAAGCGCATCGGCATCGGGAGTGGGCTCGCGATAGAACATCGCGGCGTTATCGACGATTTCCTTCACCGTCGACGCGCGATCCTTCATCAGACCGATCGCGCCCGCCAGATCCGGGCCCCTCGCGATCGCTGCGTCGTCGATGCCGAGCGCCGCGAAAAACGGCTTGCTCAGATCGGCGAGACGCGCGTTATCCGCTTCCTTGATGTAGTGGTTGTTCAGCCAGTTGAGTTTGTTGTGGTCGTACTGCGCCGGCGACTTGCCCAGGTGCTCGAGATCGAACCATTCGATCAGCTGTTCGCGCGAGAAAATTTCGGCGTCGCCGTGCGACCAGCCCAAACGCGCCAGATAGTTCAGCACGGCTTCCGGCAGGTAGCCGGCGTCGCGGTAGCCCATCACGCTCATGGCGCCGTGACGCTTGCTCATCTTTTCGCCCTGCTCGTTCAGCACGGTCGGCAAGTGCGCGTACACGGGCGGCTCGGCGCCGAGCGCACGCAGAATGTTGATCTGGCGCGGCGTGTTGTTCACGTGGTCGTCGCCGCGAATCACGTGCGTGATCTTCATGTCGAGATCGTCGACCACGACGCAGAAGTTATAGGTCGGCGTGCCGTCCGGACGCGCGATCACCAGGTCGTCGAGTTCTTCGTTCGAGATTTCGACGCGGCCCTTCACGGCATCGTCCCACGCGACGACGCCCGTCAGCGGATTGCGAAAGCGCAGCACCGGCTTCACGCCTTCGGGCGGCGTCGGCAGCACTTTGCCGGGCTCCGGGCGCCACGTGCCGTCGTAGCGAGGCTTCTCGCCTGCGGCGCGCTGACGCTCGCGCAACGCGTCGAGCTCTTCCGTCGACATGTAGCACGGGTAGACGAGCCCCTGTTCCTGCATCTGCGCGAGCACTTCGCGATAACGGTCCATGCGCTGCATCTGATAGAACGGACCTTCGTCGTAGTCGAGCCCGAGCCACTGCATGCCCTCGAGAATCGCATCGACGGATTGCTCGGTCGAGCGCTCGACATCCGTGTCCTCGATACGCAGCACGAACACGCCCTTCGATTTGCGCGCGAACGCCCACGGATACAGCGCAGAGCGGATGTTGCCGAGGTGGATGAAGCCAGTTGGGCTCGGAGCGAAGCGGGTGCGAACGGGAGTGGTCATGTGCGATAACTCGAAGGCGGACGCCTGCGCCGCCGAACATCGAATGCGGGCGCGGCTACGAAAACGGTTCGCGTACCACGCCGACGACAACAGCATGCAACGGCGCGAACGCGATGAAAAAGAGACACGAATTATACCCGTCGAAGCCCGGGCGCATGGGATCGCGGCGTCGTCACGCCGCGGCCGCGGCGAGGCGCGCCTGTCCGGTCCAGCGCCTTCGATGGCGCCCGTGGAGGATTTCCTCGACCCGCGTCGCCGTGGGCCCCGTTTGCATTAAGATGTGCGCGCGCTGCCAACCGGCTCTGTGCAGCGCGCGTCGATCGCCGCCGGCGATCGCCTTTGCAAGACACGCGGCGCGACGCTTCCGGATGAACGTCGGCGCCGTCGCTGGAGAGTTCGTTGAAACCGTCATCGCCACACCTGTCCCGCCGTACATTTTCGATCGCGGCGGCTTCCGCCGTCCTTTCCGCTTGCGCGTCGACGGGCGGCAAGCCCGAGAACGTCGCGCCGACACCCAGCACCGCGTCGATCCCGCCCGCACCGCTCGCCATCAAGCCGCAGCGCCCGCTGCGCGTCGGGCTTGCGCTGGGCGGCGGCGCCGCGCGCGGCTTTGCCCATATCGGCGTGATCAAGGCGCTCGAGGCACGCAACATCCAGGTGGACCTGGTATGCGGCACGAGCGCCGGCTCAGTGGTCGGCGCGCTGTATGCGTCGGGATTGAACGGATTCGCGCTCAACAAGCTCGCGCTGACGATGGACGAAGCATCGATCAGCGACTGGGCCATGCCGTTTCGCACGCGCGGCCTTCTGCAAGGCGTCGCATTGCAGAATTTTCTGAACAAGACGCTCGACAATCGGCCGATCGAAAAGATGACAAGGCCGCTCGGCGTCGTCGCAACGGATCTGAAAACAGGCCAGCCGATTCTGTTCCAGCGCGGCAACACGGGCATCGCAGTGCGCGCGTCGTCGAGCGTGCCTTCCGTGTTCGAACCGGTGAAGATCGGCGGACACGAGTATGTCGACGGCGGCCTCGTCAGCCCGGTGCCCGCCTCGTTCGCGCGCAAGATGGGCGCGGACTTCGTGATCGCCGTCGATATTTCCGCACGCCCCGAGACCGCCGTGACCGAAAGCTCATTCGACGTGCTGATGCAAACTTTCACGATCATGGGTCAGACGATCAAGGCGTATGAACTCGACAAATACGCTGACGTTGTGATTCGTCCGAATCTGAATGCAATGAGCGGTACCGACTTCGGACAGCGCAACGCGGCGATCCTGGCGGGCGAAGAAGCGGCAGCGCGCATCGCGCCGGAACTGCTGCGCAAGCTCGCCGCCGCGCGCGCCACCGTCTGATTGTTGATGTTCGCTCTCGCAGCAAAACTGTCGTACGCGCGAAAATCAAGCGCGGCAACGTGATGTGACAAAGCAAAAGGCCCGCTTCGGCAGAAGCGGGCCTTTGATTTCAAACCGTTCGACTGTCGATCGTCCTAGTTGCTGCCACCGATCGTCGCGCTGACGCGCTGACGCAGCTCCTGTTGCTGCGGCACCGTCGACTCGATACGGCGCGCGCCCGTGAACCGCTTTTCCCAATAACCGTCGTCCATGTCGTCGACACGGATCGTGCTGCCCGTTGACGGCGAATGCACGAACTTGTTGTCGCCGATATAGATGCCAACGTGCGAGAACGTGCGGCGCATGGTATTGAAGAAGACGAGATCGCCCGGCTTCAGATCCGAAACGCGAACCTTCTCGCCGACACGGCTCATTTCTTCCGCGCGGCGCGGCAGCGCCATACCGAGCGTGTCCTGGAACACGTAGCGGACGAAACCGCTGCAATCGAGGCCGGAATCCGGCGTATCACCGCCCCAACGGTACCGCACGCCGATCATGTTCAGCGCGCCGACGACGACGTCGCCCGCCTTGCCGGCCATGCCCGACAAAAACGAACGGGCGCCGCTCTCGGAATTCGACGCAGCGCTTGTGCTGGCTTGTGTGGTGGAGGAGACAGAGTTCGACCCCGAGGAGGTCGAAAATGAGGCATTCTGGTTAAAGCTGCTTACTTCATCGGCGAAAGCGCCGGGAGCTGCGGCCATCAGTACGCCAATGAACATCCCGGCGACGACGCGCGTGCAAGCCTGGGTGAGATTTCGGTGCTGCATTGGTCTGGTGGTTGGTCTTGGTTATCGCAGTAGCTGCGGTAGTTTTTGCCTGTAAATCAACAGGCTACGAAAAGTTTGGTCGATACTAGCCAGTAAGTATTCCATTGTCAAAACAAATAGAAAAATTCAATGGCGCGCCGCACCCAATTGGTGAATGTCAAGTCGCGAAGGCGGCTTTCAATAGCTTTCGAGTGTAAGGATGCGCGGGTTCGGCGAACACGTTCCCGACCTCCCCGGTCTCCACGATTGCACCGTTTTGCATCACCGCCACCCGGTGCGCCATCGCGCCAATCACGGCGAGATCGTGGCTGATGAACACAAACCCGAGGTTGTATTTCTGCTGCAACCCCGTTAACAGTTTCAAGACCTGTTGCTGGATCGAGACGTCGAGCGCACTGGTCGGCTCGTCGAGTATCAGGATGCGCGGCTCGAGGACGAGCGCGCGCGCAATCGCAATGCGCTGCCGCTGCCCGCCGGAGAACTCGTGCGGATAACGGTGCAGCGCCGTGCGGTCGATCCCCACTTCCCGCAGCACGGAAACGACCTTGTCGCGACGTGCGTCGCTCCCGAGTTGCGGCCGATGAAGCGCAAGTCCCTCGCCGACAATCCGCTCGATGGTTTGCCGCGGCGAAAGTGAACTAAAAGGATCCTGGAAGACGACCTGCATGCTGGAGCGCAACGCCGTCTGATCGCGCCCCCGATAGCTGCCAAGCGCCCGGCCCTGAAATTCGATCTCGCCGTGCGAGACGCGCTGAAGGCCGAGCAGCGCCATCGCCAGCGTCGATTTGCCGGAACCCGATTCGCCGACGATGCCAAGCGTCTCGCCCTGACGCACCGACACCGTCGCGTCCGCCACCGCGCGAAAACGGCCCGAGCGAAACCAGCCGGCGAAACCCGGCAGCTTCGTCCGAAAATCGACGCTCACATCACGCGCGTCCAGCAGCACAGGCGAAATGGGCAGCACGGGCACCACGGTGCGCTCAGGCCGGCTTTGCAGCAGCCGTTGCGTGTACGGATGCTGCGGCGACGCGAACAGCGTCTCGACGGGACCGCTCTCGACGAGCACGCCCTTCTCCATCACGGCCACGCGCTGCGCGAAGTGCCGCACGAGATTCAGATCGTGCGTGATCAGCAGCACGGCCATGCCGCGCTTTTCGGCTTCGTCGCGCTGCAGTTCGAGCAGCAGTTCGACGATCTGCGCCCGGATCGTCACGTCGAGCGCGGTGGTCGGCTCGTCGGCGAGGAGCAGCCGCGGGCGGCACGCGAGCGCCATCGCGATCATGGCGCGCTGCCGCTGGCCGCCCGACAACTGATGCGGATAGCTGTTCACGCGCTTGCCCGGCTCCGCGATGCCCGTGCGATCGAGCAGCGCGACGGCGCGCTTGCGCGCCTCGCTTGCGCCGACGCCGTCGTGCAGCACGATGGTTTCGGCGATCTGTTCGCCGACCGTGTACAGCGGGTTGAGCGCCGTCATCGGCTCCTGAAAGATCATCGCGATGTCGGAGCCGCGCAGCCCGCGCATCTCGCGCTCGCTTTTGGCGAGCAGGTCTTCGCCGTTGAAGCGGATCGAGCCGCTCGTCTGCGCGTCGCTCAAGAGCCGTAGAATGGATAGCGCCGTCACGCTCTTGCCGGAGCCCGACTCGCCGACCAGCGCCACGCGCTCGCCGCGACCGATTGACAGCGATACGCCATCGACGGCGACCGTGTCACCGAACGTCACGCGCAAGCGGTCGATATCGAGCAACGGCCCGTCGTACATGGCGGGTTGCGCGCTCACTGGTTGCCTCCCGCCTTCATTGCATCGGAGATGCGCGTGTCGAGCGCGTTGCGCAGCGCGTCGCCCATGAAAGTCAGCAGCAGCAGCGTCACGACGAGCACGCCGAACGTCGACATCGAAATCCACCACGCGTCGAGATTCGCCTTGCCTTGCGCGAGCAGCTCGCCGAGGCTCGGTGTCGGCGGCGGCACGCCAAGGCCGAGAAAGTCGAGGCTGGTCAGTGCGAGAATCGCGCCGCTCATGCGGAACGGCAGGAACGTGATGACGGGCGTGAGGCTGTTGGGCAGCACGTGACGCCAGATGATCTGCCAGTTCGACAGGCCCATCGCGCGCGCGGCGCGCACGTAGTCTTGTTGACGGTTGCGCAGGAACTCGGCGCGCACGTAGTCGGAAAGCCCGATCCAGCCGAACAGCGACAGCAGCACGATCAACAGGATGAAGCCCGGCTCGAAGATCGACGCGAAGATGATCAGCAAATACAGCTCCGGCAACGCGCTCCAGATTTCGATCAGCCGCTGCCCGATGATGTCCGTCTTGCCGCCGAAAAAGCCCTGCACGGCGCCCGCCAACACGCCGAGCACGGTGCCGATCAGCGTCAGCACGAGCGCAAACTCCACCGACACCGCAAAGCCATACACGAGCCGCGCGAACAGGTCGCGGCCGCGGTCGTCCGTGCCGAGCCAGTTGTCGCGCGAAGGCGGCGCGGGGTTCGGCACCTTCGAGAAGTAATTCAGCGTGTCGTAGTAATAGCGGTTCAACGGGTAGATTGCGAAGTTGCCAGGCGCGTCGAAGCGATGCTTGATGTACGGATCGAGATAGTCGGCCGGCGTCGGGAAGTCGCCGCCGAACGTGGTCTCGGGGTAAGACTTCACCAGCGGAAAATAGAAGTGGCCGTCATAGCGCACCACGAGCGGCTTGTCGTTCGACCACAGCGGCGCGGCCACACTCGCCGCGAATGCGACGACGAACACGATCAGACTCCAGTAGCCGAGCCGCTGCTGCCGGAAGCGCAGCCACACGCGGCGCGCCGGCGAAGGCGACACGAACGCGCGCACCGGCTGCGCGCGCGACGACACTTCGGCATCTGTACGAACGCGGCTCAAATCAGCGCTCCAGTTGTTCGAATTGAATGCGTGGATCGACCCACACGTAGCAGAGATCGGAGATGAGCTTGGTCGCGAGCCCGATCAGCGTGAAGAGATACAGCGTGCCGAGCACGACGGGATAGTCGCGCCGAACCACCGACTCGTACGACAGCAGCCCGAGCCCATCGAGCGAGAAGAGCGTCTCGATCAGCAGACTGCCCGTGAAGAACGCGCCGATGAACGCCGCCGGAAAGCCGACGATCAACGGCAATAGCGCATTGCGAAACACGTGCTTCCACAGCACGCGCCGCTCGGACAGCCCCTTCGCGCGCGCCGTCAGCACGTATTGCTTGCGGATTTCATCGAGGAACGCGTTTTTAGTCAGCATCGTGACGACGGCAAAGCTGCCGACCACGGAGGCCACGATGGGCAGCGTGATGTGCCACAGATAATCGAGAATCTTGCCGGACAGGCTCAACTGCGCCCAGTTGTCGGAGGTGAGATTGCGTAGCGGAAACAGCTGCAGAAATGTGCCGCCGCCGAACAGCACGAGCAGTAGCACGCCGAGCACGAAGCCAGGAATCGCGTAGCCGATCAGCACGATCAGGCTCGTCGCGACATCGAAGCGCGAGCCGTTGCGCACCGCCTTCGCGATGCCGAGCGGCACGGAAATCAGATAGGTGAGAAAGAACGTCCACAGCCCGATGCTGATCGACACAGGCAGCTTCGACACGATCAGCGACCACACGCTTTGGTGGCGAAAATAGCTCTGGCCGAGATCGAAGTGCGAGAAGCGCTTGAGCATCAGCCAGTAGCGTTCGAGCGGCGGCTTGTCGAAGCCGTACAGCGCCTTCAGTTGCGCGACCTGCTGCGCATCGACGCCGCTATGCGCGCGCAGTCCGAATGGCGCGCCACCTTCGGCCGTGTTGCGGCGCAGTTCGTGCACCGCCTGCTCGACGGGTCCGCCCGGCACGAACTGGATCACGGCGAAGGTCAGCGTCAGCACGCCGATCAACGTCGGGATCATCAACAGCAGACGTTTGAGGATATAGCTCCACATGGCGGCCGTCCGGAATCAAAAGTGCATGAAGGTCACGCGGTCAGTGCGCTCGTTGCGTTTATTGCGCTCATTGCGCTCATTGCGCTGATTGGGCTGATTCGGCGTTCGCGAACCACCACATCGAGGTGATCCACCCTTCCGCCGTATAGTACAGCGGCAGCGTCTTCGGCCAGGCGAAGCCGCGCTTGAACGCCACGCGATGCGTCGCGCTATACCAGTGCGGCACCATGTAGTAGCCATTGATCAGCACGCGATCGAGCGCATGAACGGCGTCGACGAGCTGCTCGCGCGTCTGCGCGCCCGTGAGCGCGCTCAGGATCGCATCGACAGCAGGCGACTTGAGGCCGATCAGATTGCCCGAGCCCGGCTCACCGGCGGCCTTGCTGCCGAAGCGATCGATCATGTCCGCGCCCGGCACCTGCACGTCGGGGAAACGGATCGTCGTGACGTCGAAGTCGAACGCGTCGAGCCGCTTCTGGTACACCGCGAAGTCCGCCGTGCGCGTGCGCGCCTCGATGCCGAGCTTCTGCAGATTGCGGATATACGGCGCATAGACGGGATCGAATGTCGCCGACGAGCCGGAGTCGTCGAGAATCTCGAACACGAATGGCTCACCCTTCGCGTTGCGCAGCGCGCCGTCGCGATACGTCCAGCCGGCTTGCGCGAGCAGCGCGCGCGCTTCGAGCAGATTGGCGCGCAGCGAACGCGGCGGATCCGTGTCGGGCTGCTTGGGCGGCACGCCGAACACGCCCGGTTCGATCTGTGCGCGCCACGGTTCGAGCAGCTTCAGTTCGCCCGCCGACGGCGAACCCTTCGCCTGCAAATCGGTGTTGACGAAGTAGCTGTCGATCCGTTTGTACTGGCTATAGAACAGCTGCCGGTTGAGCCATTGAAAATCGAGCGCGAGATCGAGCGCCTTGCGCACGCGCACGTCGGCGAACAGCGGCCGGCGCTGGTTCAGAATGAAGCCCTGCATCCCCGTGCCGTTGTGCTGCGGAAATTCGCGCTTGATCAGCTCGCCGCTGTCGAACTTCTTGCCGACGTCGCGCCGCACCCAGTTGCGCGCGACGTACTCGACGAGTGCGTCGTACTCGCCCGCCTTGAACGCTTCGAGCCGCGCGGTCGAATCCGAATACAGCTTGTAATTGATGCGCTCGAAGTTGTACATGCCGACGCGCACGGGGAGCTTGTCGCCCCAATAGTGCGGATCGCGTTTGTAGGTGATCGTGCGGCCGTTGTCGTAGCGCTCGATCAGATACGGACCGCTGCCGATCGGTTTCTCGAACGCGAGTTGATCGAACGGCGTGCGACTGCCGTCCGGCTTCACGCCCCACTTGCGCGAGAACACGGGCATGCCGCCCGCGAGCAACGGCAATTCGCGATCGTGCTGCTTGAATTCGAAACGCACCGTCGCGGGATCGACGATCACACAGCGCGCGATCTCCGCGAAATAGGCGGCGTATTGCGGCGCGGCCTGCGGGCTCTTCAAGGTGTCGAACGAGAACTTCACGTCCTCCGCCGTGACGGCGTCGCCGTTCGAAAAGCGCGCGTGCGGATTGATGTGGAACGTGGTCGACAGGCCGTCTGGCGCCACGTCGATGTCGTCGGCGAGCAGGCCGTAGGCGGACGCGACTTCGTCGGCGCTGCCTGTCGTCAGGCTCTCGAACAGCAAACCGATACCGGGCGCCGCGTTGCCGCGCAGCGTGAACGGATTGAACTTGTCGAAGCTCGTCGAGCGGTCGGGATTCGCAAGGACAAGTGTGCCGCCGCGCGGCGCGTCGGGATTGACGTAATCGAAGTGCGCGAAACCGGCCGGATACTTGGGCTCGCCGTATTGCGCGATGGCGTACGCGGCGCTCGCCTGTTGAATCGTGACGGGCGACACGCCGATCAGCGCCCCCACGCACAACGCCGACGCTGTGCAACGCACACGCGAGAGCACACGAATCGGAATGCGCCATGTCGAGCGCGGCGCTTGAACCCGTCGCGTGCTTGTTGTCATGGGTGCCTTATTGGTTCGGTGTGGTCGTTGGGCGGTTGCAATGTGAGAGAATTCTACCCAAAATCCCGCGCGTTCCCGCACCTCGATCTCGCGGCGCGCAGACCTCATTAGGAGAATTCATGGGCTTCCTCGCTGGTAAACGAATCTTGTTGACAGGTCTCCTGTCGAACCGTTCGATTGCGTACGGTATCGCGCAGGCCTGCAAGCGCGAAGGCGCAGAACTGGCGTTCACCTATGTGGGCGATCGCTTCAAGGACCGCATCACCGAATTCGCCACCGAATTCGGCAGCAACCTGGTGTTCCCGTGCGACGTCGCCGACGACGCGCAGATCGATGCGTTGTTCGCTTCGCTGAAAGAACATTGGGACGGCCTTGACGGTCTCGTGCATTCGATCGGCTTCGCGCCGCGCGAAGCAATCGCGGGCGACTTTCTCGACGGCATGACGCGCGAAAACTTCCGCATTGCGCACGACATTTCGGCATACAGCTTCCCCGCGCTCGCGAAAGCCGCACTGCCGATGCTGTCGGACAACGCGGCGCTGTTGACGCTGTCGTATCTCGGCGCCGAAAAAGCAATCCCGAACTACAACACGATGGGCCTCGCAAAAGCATCGCTCGAAGCGAGCGTGCGCTATCTGGCGGTATCGCTTGGCGGCAAGGGGATTCGCGTCAACGGCATTTCGGCGGGTCCGATCAAGACGCTCGCGGCGAGCGGCATTAAGGGTTTCAGCAAGATTCTCGATTTCGTCGAAGACAACGCGCCGCTCAAGCGCAACGTGACGATCGACCAGGTCGGCAATGCGGCCGCGTTCCTGATGTCGGACCTCGCAGCGGGCGTAACAGCCGAGATCATGCACGTGGACAGCGGCTTCAGTTCGGTGGTCGGCGGGATGGCGGCTGTCGGCGAGTGAGCGCGTTGACCGACTCACACCCGCACGTCGTTGCACGTGCAACGGCATAAAAAAAAACCGCCCCGATGGGCTAATGCCGTTCAGTTAAGGTCTTTTCTGAGGTACCGAACGGTGTAACGTGAAGGGCGGGATTTGACGACCCGGTCGCATGCGCGGCCGGGTCGTTTGTC
>NZ_JACFYJ010000058.1:0-53329 GCF_037126505.1 Paraburkholderia bengalensis | reverse complement strand
AGGCAGGCGTAGGCGTGCGCCTGCTGACTCATCCGCGCATTTCTTCGACCTATACGCTCAGCTCCGCGTTCCAGTTCGCCGACATGGTCGGCGTCGGCGCGCAGTTCGGCGGTCGTCAGCAGTATCAGGTCGGCTACCGCTTTCAGCACATCTCGAACGCGAGTATCAAAGAGCCGAATCCTGGTATAAATTTCCACCAGATTTACGTGCAGTACAACTTCTGACGACGGTTGCCGCTGGCGGTGCTGTCGTCGATAGGGGCGAGCGCGATGGCGGCAAAAATGATCGAAGCGATTCGCGGCCTGGAGCGTGAGCGCTTTCGCGCGATGGTCGAAGGCAACGGGCAGCAACTCGACGCGCTGCTGTCCGATAGCGTCATTTACGTCCACACCAACGGCAAGCGCGAGTCGAAGCAGCAGTTCATCGACGCCATCACGGCCGGGCGCCGCCGCTACCGCCAGATCGAAATCCAGTCGCAGGATGTGCTGCCCGTCGGGAGCGAGACCTGCGTGGTCACAGGACGCGCGCTGATCGAGATGGAAGCGAACAACGGCGCGCTGCTGTTTCCGATTGCCTATACGGCGATTCAGGCGCAAGAAAACGGCAAGTGGCGCCTGATTGCGTGGCAGGCAACGCGCTGCGCGATCGAGTGACGCGGATCACGCGGTCACTCCGTTCTGACGGGCGTCGCCTTGTGAGCGCGCCGCGCGCCGCGGCGAGTCGAACCGCTGGCGCTGCCGCCTATGCGTTGAAGCTCGAATCGGCTCCTTAATAGATCTGTTCGTCAGGCGGCCGCGCGCCGGTCGATCGTCGTCGCGCTGGCGCGATTGACGCCGCTGACCACGGCATCGACGACGGCCGTCATTTCATCCTCCGCGACGCCCACGCCGTGCCGCATCGGCTGCTCGCCGACGCGGCAGCCGACGAACACGGCCGTGCGGCCATCCGTGGTGCGCATCGTTTCGAACGATGTGATCTCGACCGGCTGCGTCGCGGCCGCCGCCATTTCCCGCGCGACGGCCTTCGCATATGCCTCGTGTCCGTCGACGCTCGCGGCCGCCGCGGCGGGCACGCTGATTTCGCGCTTGTTCCAGCGCAGTGTCGAGCCGTTCACGCGCTGCGCCGGCCCGTGCGCCTCGAAGTATTCGCGCGCGAACAGCGCGCAGATCGCGTCGCCCGTCACTTCTTCGCCGGATTGATCCGCCACGGCCTGCACCGCGTGGCTGAATTCGATCTGCACGCGGCGAGGCGGCGCGAAGCCGATGCCGCGCTCGAGCAGATACGTCGCGCCGCCCTTGCCCGACTGGCTGTTCACGCGGATCACGGCGTCGTAGCTGCGGCCGACATCTGCGGGATCGATGGGCAGATAGGGCACTTCCCAGGCAGCGTCGGATTTCTGCTGCGCGAAGCCTTTGCGGATCGCGTCCTGATGCGAGCCCGAAAAAGCCGTGTACACGAGGTCGCCCGCGTACGGATGGCGCGGATGCACGGGAATCTGGTTGCAGCGCTCGACGACGCGCCGCACGGCGTCAATGTCCGAAAAGTCGAGGCCGGGATCGATGCCCTGTGTGTAGAGGTTCATCGCGAGCGTCACGATATCGACGTTGCCCGTGCGCTCGCCGTTGCCGAACAGGCAGCCTTCGATGCGGTCCGCGCCCGCCATCAGCGCCAATTCCGCCGCGGCGACGGCCGTGCCGCGGTCGTTGTGCGGATGTACCGACAACACGATGCTGTCGCGATAGCCGAGGTTGCGGTCCATCCATTCGATCTGATCGGCGTACACGTTCGGCGTCGCGGCTTCGACGGTGGCGGGCAGATTGACGATCATCTTGTGATCGCGCGTCGGGCGCCAGGTCTGCGCGACGGCGTCGCAGACTTCGCGCGCAAACGGCAGCTCGGTCATGCTGAACGTTTCGGGCGAATACTGGTACATCCAGTGCGTCTGCGGGCGCGCGTCCGCGTGTTCGCGGATGATGCGCGTGCCTTCCACTGCGAGCGCCTTCACCTCGTCCTTCGACTGGCCGAACACGATCTTGCGGAACGACGGGCAGATCGCGTTGTACAGATGGACGATCGCGCGCGGCACGCCGTCGAGCGCCTCGAACGTGCGCGCGATCAGGTCGGCGCGCGACTGCACGAGCACTTCGATGGTCACGTCGTCGGGAATGCGCTTTTCGTCGATCAGCTTGCGCACGAAATCGAAGTCGGTTTGCGACGCCGACGGAAAGCCGACTTCGATTTCCTTAAAACCGATGGCGACGAGCATCTCGAAGAACTCGGTCTTCTGCGCGATGCTCATCGGCTCGATCAGCGACTGGTTGCCGTCGCGCAGGTCGGTGCTCATCCAGACGGGCGCGCGGTCGATCGTGCGGGTGGGCCACTTGCGGCCGGTCAAGCGGACGGTGGGGAAAGGGCGGTATTTCTCGGCAGGGTTGCGCATCATGGTAAGGCCTCGTTCGTTTCGTCTAGTCGTGTGCTGGGTGATGTGGCGTCGAGCGGCTGGCGGGCTGCCACAGATGCACGACCCGCAAGCCGGGCGCTAGCGGGAGCAACGAACGGGCGCGAATGAAGAACGTCATCGGAACGACGACGACCGAAACGATCGAAACGGATGCCCATGCAACGTGCATTTGACCCTCGCGATCCGCCCGCGCGATAAACGGACGAATACGGACGACTACAGGTTTTGAAGGAACTACGGACTGGGGTGAAACAGAAACTGCGGAACTGCTCTGGAGGACCGCCGCTAGCCGCTGTGGCGACTGCGTGCGGCGCTACGCCTGACTTACGCTAGGCGTAGCGATAGGGGCCGCGCTAGGCGGCCGAGGGTAATTCGGAGGGTGTTCGGAATGGAACGCATCGCTAGAAGATAAGCGACGCAGCAAGGGACTGTCAACCCGCAAATCCGCTTTGACGTGTTTCGCCAGTTGTTCGGGTCGGCTGTTTTCTCACGTCCCGTGCTGCGCTGCTTGAGCGTCGGCCCGCTTCAGGCGGCCTTTCGCGCGATATCGACGATCAGTTCCACCTGGCGCGCGATCGCGACAGGCACGGGCGCGTCGCCGCGTAGTACCGCGTCGATCCAGGCGGCCGTTGTCGGCGCGTCGCGTCCTTCGGGCAGCTCGACCTCGGGCGCATCGGGCGACGAGCGCTCTGCCGCGACACGCGTTTCGCAGATGCCGTTGTGCAGCCAGTCGATCTGCACTTGGCGGCGCGTATCGGCGACGGCTTCGCCCTCGGTGCCGCGCGCAAGCAGCGCGCCGCCGAGAGCCGCATCGGGATGCGACACGAAAAGCTGCGTCAGACTTTCGCGATAAGGCGGATGCGTGTAGTTCACGAGCCGCAAACCGGCCGGCGCGAAGGGCTGGAGAATCTTGACGAGCGTATGCGTGGAATTGCGCACGCCCATGCGCCGACGCAACGACAGCAGGCGCGCAAGCTTTGGCGCGAGTGTCTGGATGGGCGCGAACGCGACGCGCTGGCTTGCGAGATTCGCCTCGATTTCGTCGTGCGTCTGCGCGGGTGACACGTTCAGATGCGAGAAGATTTCAGCGCTGGTCACGCGGCCGGGGTCTTCCGTGACGCCGTGCACCAGCACGGGCACGCCTTCGCGTGCGAGCAGCTGCGCGAGCAGCGGCACGAGATTGGGTTGCTTGCGCGCGCCGTTGTAGCTCGGAATCGATACGGCCTGATACGCGCCGTGCCTGACGCGCACCGGCGAAAACGAGGCGTGCGCCGCCGCGAGCATCGCTGCCAGTTCGTCGGCGGATTCGCCTTTTACGCGATACGCCAGCAGGATCGCGCCCAATTCGAGGTCGTCGACACGGCCGTCGAGCATCGCCGCGTACAAGGCGTGCGTGTCGTCAGGCGTGAGCGCGCGCGCGCCATTGGGGCCACGGCCGATTTCCTTGATGAATCGGGCGCAGGGGAACGGGGCGGTATTGGTGAGATCGGTCATGGGGCAAATCGGTATCGTGAGGCAGCGGGCAATGACGCTTGCGTGTAGCGGCCGGCGTGGCGGTGGTTTGCTGCGGATCGTTCGAGTATCGCACGCCGTGAGCGGCTTCTGAGTTCGAGCAAATTCGCGGCCTGCCGTGAACCTTACGGGACGGCGACGGCGCGCGCCACCTGGCCGATCGGCCAGGCTACGCGCGCGACGGCGTCGCGTTACACTCAATGCCTTGCCGCATCGAGGCGGTTCAATCAGAAGACGGAGAACGGAATGGGTTACGTGTTTGCGCCAGCGCCGGTGACGGCTGTGCCGGTCGTCGGATCGGATGATCAATTCGCGGTGCGCCGCATCTACTGCGTCGGTCGCAATTACGAAGCGCATGCCCGCGAAATGGGCCACGATCCCGACCGCGAACCGCCGTTTTTCTTCGCCAAACCCGCGGATGCCGTGCTGTACGTCGCACCGGGCGCGACGGGCGAGTTCCCGTATCCGGCGCAGTCGAAGAACGTCCACTACGAGATGGAACTCGTCGCGGCAATCGGCAAGGCGGGCAAGAACATCGCCACGGAGAACGCGCTCGACCACGTCTACGGCTACGCGCTCGGCCTCGACATGACGCGCCGCGACCTGCAGGCGGAAGCCAAGAAGCTCGGCCGTCCGTGGGACACGGCGAAGGGTTTCGATCATTCGGCGCCGCTCGGACCGATTCACCCCGTCTCGAAGGTTGGGCATATCGGCAAGGGCGCGATCTGGCTCGCCGTCAATGGCGATGAGAAGCAGCGCTCGGACGTATCGCAACTGATCTGGTCGGTGGCGGAGACGATCGCGTATCTGTCGGGCTTCTTCGAACTGCAGCCCGGCGATCTGATTTTCACGGGCACGCCCGAGGGCGTCGGCGCGATCGTACAGGGCGATCTGATGAAGGGCGGTGTCGACGGGCTCGGCGAGTTCAGCGTGCGCGTCGTGTGATGTTGCTGACATGAAGTCAGCAGGGAGGACAACACAATGAAGCTATACAGCTACTTTCGTAGCTCGGCGTCGTATCGCGTGCGGATCGCGCTGAACCTGAAGAACCTGCCGTACGAGTACATCCCCGTGCATTTGCTGCGCGACGGCGGCGAGCAGTTCAAGCCCGAGTATCGCAAGCTCAATCACGACGCCGTCGTGCCGACGCTCATCGACGGCGACAACGTGATTACACAGTCGCTCGCGATTATCGAGTACCTGGAAGAGACGCATCCGCAGCCGCCGCTCTTGCCCGCCAAGCCAGCCGATCGCGCGTACGTTCGCTCGATCGTCCAGCAACTCGCGTGCGAAATTCATCCGTTGAACAACCTGCGCGTGCTGAAGTATCTGAAACGCACGGTGGGCGTGTCCGACGACGTGAAGGACGCCTGGTATCACCACTGGATCAGTTCGGGGTTTGCGGCGCTCGAAGAATATCTCGTCGCGGACGGGCGAGCGGGCAAGCTGTGCTTTGGCGACACGCCGTCGGCTGCCGATATCTGTCTCGTACCGCAGGTGTTCAACGCGATGCGCTTCAACGTCGATCTGAATCCGTATCCGACCATTCGGCGCATCTGCGAATACGCGAACACGCTCGATGCGTTCGCGCGCGCGGAGCCGGGCGCGCAGCCTGACGCGGAATGACGCAGGCCGACGCGGCATGACGCTGCGTGACTTCGAGCCGCCCGAGCCCGAATCGGCGATGAACCGGTAGCAACGAAAAAGGGCGTCATGCCAACTGTGCATGACGCCCTTCGCGTTCCGTCCGTCCAATCGTCAACGAGCGGTGAGATCAGCCAAGTAACGCATCCGAGAACTCTTCAGCGCTGAACGGCTGCAAATCTTCGACCTTTTCGCCGACGCCGATGAAATACACGGGCACAGGCCGCTGACGCGCGATCGCGGCGAGAATGCCGCCCTTCGCCGTGCCGTCGAGCTTGGTCACGATCAGACCCGTGAGGCCGAGCGCGTCGTCGAAGGCCTTTACTTGCGCCAAGGCATTCTGGCCGGTGTTGGCGTCGATGACGAGCAGCACTTCGTGCGGCGCGCCGTCCATCGCCTTGCCGATCACGCGCTTCACCTTGCGCAGTTCTTCCATCAGATGAAGCTGCGTCGGCAGACGACCGGCCGTGTCCGCCATCACGACATTGATCTTGCGTGCGCGCGCCGCGCCAAC
This sequence comes from Paraburkholderia bengalensis, assembly GCF_037126505.1. NCBI lineage: Bacteria > Pseudomonadati > Pseudomonadota > Betaproteobacteria > Burkholderiales > Burkholderiaceae > Paraburkholderia > Paraburkholderia bengalensis. The sequence goes on along the minus strand of NZ_JACFYJ010000058.1, from coordinate 47,198 downwards.
CGCATCGAAGATCACGGCAGCCGGGTCGCCGCTTTCCTGCTGCACGACGGTCACGTTGTTGCGCTCGCCCCAGATCGCGAGCTGTTCGCGCGCAGCGGCGCGGAACGTGTCGCCGGCCGCGAGCAGCACCGACTGGTTGAAGCGCTGCATGTGCTTGGCCAGCTTGCCGATGCTCGTGGTCTTGCCCGCGCCGTTGACGCCCGCGATCATCATCACGGTCGGGTGGTAGTGGCCGAGCGTGAGCGACTTTTCGAGCGGCTTGAGCAGATCGACGAGCAATGTGCGCAGCGCGGCCTTGACCTGCTGTGGATCGGTGAGCCGCTCGGCGCGCACTTTCTCGCGCAGCGCTTCGAGCAGATATTCCGTCGCGTCGACGCCCGCGTCGGACATCAGCAGCGCTGTTTCGAGTTCTTCGTACAGATCCTCGTCGATCTTTGCGCCGACGAAGATGCCCGTGATGCTCGAACTGGTCTTCGACAGCCCGCTCTTCAGGCGGGTCAGCCATGAGCGCCGGGCGGCGGCTTCGGGCTGCGGCGGCGGGACGATTTCGACCAGTTCGTCGGCTTCGTCGACGTCTTCGAAGTCGGCAGGATTGGGCACGTAGTTCGGATCGAACTCGGGCGCGTCGGCGGAATCCGGTGTCGTTTGCGCGCGCGCAGCGGCGGGCGCCTCCGTTTCAGCCTCATCCCGTGTGTCGACGTCGGCGCCGGACTCGGTTTGCGACGCTTCAGGCGTGTCGTCGGGCGCCTTGGAACCCTTGAATCGTTTGAAAAAGCTGAACATGGTCTGAGCTGGAATGAGATTGCGCCGGAGGCTGCTTTCGGCTCGGCGCCGTTCTGCGTGGACGGTGGGGCGCCGGCCGGCGGCGGACCGATCGCAGTGCGGTAAACATGGCGCTGGAAGCCCGCCATTTTATCAGGCGCGCTAAACGGCGTCGTGAATGCCGGCGGCGTTGGCAGCCGCAATGCACCGCGGTGGTGAACTTCGCAGGGGGCGCGGCGCGCGTGTGGTAACGTGGGCGCTCCGGCTCGCCCGACACTGCCCAACACTGCGAGACGGCCCCTCGACGCAACCGACCTGGCGAGCGCACGCTCAACTGACAAACCGCATGCCCCGACCTTCTCCTGCGCGCGCGAAGAGCGCGACTTCCAGCCGCGGCCAGACACACACCATTCGCATCATCGGCGGCGACTGGAAACGCACGCCGCTGCCCGTGATCGATCTGGACGGCCTGCGCCCGACGCCCGATCGCGTTCGCGAAACGCTCTTCAACTGGCTCGGCCAGCGGCTCGACGGCCAGCGCTGCCTCGACCTGTTCGCAGGCAGCGGCGCGCTGGGCTTCGAGGCGGCGTCGCGTGGCGCATCGCGCGTGCTGATGGTCGAGCGTCACGCGCGCGCGGCCGCGCAGCTAAGGGCAAATCAGGCGAAGCTCGCGGCGAGCGCGATCGAAGTCGCGGAAGCCGACGCGCTGCGCCTGGCAGCGAGTCTCGCGCCCGGCTCGTTCGATGTCGTGTTTCTCGATCCGCCGTTCGGCGAGGATCTGCTTGGCCGCGCGCTCGAACTGGCCGTGCCGCTGGTCGCCCCGGATGGCTTTCTCTACGTCGAATCCGGAGAATCGCTCGATGCCGCCGCCAACCCCGCGCTCGAAGCCTGGTCCGTGGTCCGGCAGGGCAAGGCAGGCGCTGTCCACTATCATTTGCTGCAACGCGAAAATGAGGAATAATGCGCGTTCCATAACAAGCGCCGGACGGCTTTTCGTCACGTGCGCGGTATCGTCGCGAGACGAGTCCTGCGAGGCGTGTTCCGGCACGCCTTCTAGTCTGTAGAGAGGAGAAATCCCATGGTTGTCGCCGTGTATCCGGGTACGTTCGATCCGCTCACGCGCGGTCACGAAGACCTCGTGCGTCGCGCGTCGAGCATTTTCGACACGCTGGTGGTGGGAGTGGCGGATAGCCGCAACAAGCGGCCATTCTTTAACCTCGAGGAGCGCCTGGAGATCGCGAACGAAGTGCTCGGTCACTATCCGAATGTCCAGGTGATGAGCTTCAAGGGGCTATTGAAGGACTTCGTGCGCGTCAACAACGCGCGCGTGATCGTGCGCGGGCTGCGCGCCGTGTCGGATTTCGAGTACGAATTTCAGATGGCAGGCATGAACCGCTATCTGCTGCCCGACGTCGAGACTATGTTCATGACGCCGTCGGATCAATACCAGTTCATCTCGGGCACGATCGTCCGCGAGATCGCGCAACTGGGCGGCGACGTGAGCAAATTCGTGTTTCCGTCGGTGGAAAAGCGGCTCAACGACAAGGTCGCGGCCCTCGAGCAGGCGCGCAACGCGCAGCCATGATCCGTCAGTGCGCGCGGTCGCAGCGCGGTGTGCATTGCGTCGATAACCGGACGCCGTGTGTGGTCTATCCGGCCGGCGTAAAATTGCGGATTACGGAACGTTAGCCGGCGCGCACAGGACGCGTGCCGGCATGAAGTGAGAACAGCATGGCCCTGATGATTACCGACGAGTGCATCAATTGCGACGTCTGCGAGCCCGAGTGCCCGAACGACGCAATTTCGATGGGCCCGGAAATCTACGTGATCGACCCGAAGAAGTGCACGGAATGCGTTGGCCATTTCGATGAGCCGCAATGCGTGCAGGTATGCCCCGTCGAATGTATTCCGCGCAACCCGGAGCATGTGGAAACGCGGGAGCAGTTGCTGACGAAGTACAACGGGCTGCAGGCGGCAAAGAACGCCTGATCCGCGTGATCTTTTCTGGAAACGGCGCGCTGCCTGTTGGACGGGCAGCGCGCCGTTTGTCCTGTACCTGGCGAATGCGCCGCGTCTAGGCGAGGTGGCCGTCCATCAGGACCTTCAGCGAATCCAGCAGCGCGTCGCACTCGGCATCCGTGCCGACCGAAATCCGCAGATGCTGGTCGATGCGCGGCAGCTTGAAATGCCGCACGAAGATTTCCTTTTCGCGCAGCCGCGCCGCGAGCGTAGCCGCGTCGAACGCTTGGTGACGCGCGAACACGAAATTGGCCGACGACGGCACGACTTCGAAGCCCAGCGCAATCAGTCGCGCCGTCAGCCGCTCGCGGCTCGCGACGACTTTCGCGGTGCAGTCCCGGAACCACGCGTCGTCTTCGTAGGCGGCTTTCGCAGCTGCTTGCGCCAGACGGTCGAGCGGATACGAGTTGAAGCTGTCCTTCACGCGGTTCAATGCGTCGATCAGCGCAGCATCGCCGAACGCGAAGCCTACGCGCATGCCGGCGAGCGAGCGCGATTTCGAAGTCGTATGGACGACGAGCAGATTCGAATATTGCCGGATCAGATTAATCGCGGATTCGGCGCCGAAGTCCACGTACGCCTCATCGATTACGACGACTGAATCAGGATTCGATGCGACAAGCCGTTCGATGTCCGAAAGCGGCAACGCATGACCCGTCGGCGCATTCGGATTGGGGAAGATAATGCCGCCATTCACTTGCCGATAGTCGTCGATGCGGATCTGGAACGCAGCGTCGAGAGGAATCGTCCGATACGCAACGTCATAGAGACGCGCATACGTCGGATAGAAGCTGTAGGTGATGTCGGGAAAGAGAATTGGCTGGTCGTGCTTCAGAAGTGCCTGAAACACGATGGCCAGCACTTCGTCCGAACCGTTGCCGGCGAACACCTGGTCCGCGTTCAGCCCATGATGCGCGGCGACGGCTTCGCGCAACGCGCGGGCCGTCGGATCGGGATAGCGGCGCAGCGCTTCGCCGTGCTCGCCGAGTTCGGCGCGGATCACGCTGACGACAGCGGGCGACGGCGGGTACGGATTCTCGTTGGTGTTCAGCTTCACGGGATGCGCGAGCGCGGGCTGTTCGCCCGGCACGTACGGCGTCAAGCGGCGAACGATGTCGCTCCAGTAGCGGCTCAAGCTTCTCTCCTATCTGTGCGATGCCCGTTAATCGTTAGGGATTGCGATGCAACTGCATCATTGCGCGTTCGAGTTCGCCCTTGACGACGGTCGGCATGACGGCGAGCGCGCGCTCGATCGATGCATCGATCACGTCCTGCTCTTCCTTGCGCGGCGGCTTCAGCACGAAGTTCGCGACGTCGGGCTTCGCGCCCGCGCGCGCGCTTTCGGGAATCAGATCGCGCGGATGACCGATGCCGATGCGCAGGCGCCAGTATTGCTGTGTCGAAAGATGCGCGGAGATGTCCTTCAGCCCATTGTGTCCGCCGCTGCCGCCACCGAGCTTGAGCTTGACGGTGCCCGGCGGCAGATCGAGTTCGTCGTGCGCGACGAGAATCTGGTCGGGCAGGATCTTGAAGAAATGCGCGAGCGAGACGACCGCCTGGCCCGAGCGATTCATGTACGTCATCGGTTCGAGCAGATGCACTTCTTCGCCGTACAGACGCGCTTTCGCATAGAAGCCGTGGAAGCGCCGCTCGTCGCGCAACGTCGCGCCGGCTTCGCGCGCGAGTTGGTCGACGAGCCAGAAGCCGGCGTTATGGCGGGTCGCGGTGTATTCGGCGCCCGGATTGCCGAGCCCGACGATCAGCTTGATCATGTTCGAGTGAGCCGCGCGGTATGCGACACGGCTTTGGAGAAACGAAAAAAAACCCGCCGGGGCGAACCGCGGCGGGTTACGTCGACCGTTCCATTGAAACGGATCGAGAGGATAGCGGCTTTATTCGGCAGCCGGCGCCTGGCCTTCAGCCGACGCTTCTTCCGACTGGGCACCAGCAGGAATCGGCGCCGAGACGATCACCGGGTTTTCCGACGCGAGGTGCGCAACTAGCGCGACGCCAGCGGGCAAAACGATGTCCGTTGCGTGCAGCGACTGACCGGCTTCGATCTTTGCCAGATCGACTTCGATGAACTCCGGCAGAGCGGCCGGCAGGCATTCGATTTCGATTTCGTTGATGACGTGCGAGATGATCGCGCCGCCCAGCTTCACAGCCGGGTTGGTTTCCTGGTTCATGAAGTGCAGCGGCACCTTCGTGTGCAGCTTCTTCTTCGCGTCGACGCGCTGGAAGTCCACGTGCAGGATGATCTGACGGAACGGGTGGTATTGCACGTCGCGCAGCAGAACCTGTTGCGACTTGCCTGCCACTTCCAGATCGAGGATCGACGAGTGGAATGCTTCTTTCTTCAGTGCGTGAAACAGCGCGTTGTGATCGAGTTCGATCAGTTGCGGTTCGCCAGCGCCGTACACGATGCCCGGGGTCTTGCCCGAGTTACGCAGGCGGCGGCTCGCACCCGTACCTTGCAGATTGCGCTCGAAAGCGACGACTTTCATTTGATTCTCCATTAGCTGCCCGCGACCAGGCAGTAAAACGGGGCCACGCTCAACGTTGGCTGGCTGACGGCCCCAGACAAAACGGCGTGAACCTTCGTCCGTCCACACCGATATGCAAAAACGCCGCATTCGACATGCGGCGCCTTCGCAAATTTTCAGCTTTCCGCAAACAGCGACATCACCGAGTCGCCGCGACGGATACGCGAGAACGTTTCGGCCAGCAGACCTGCGCTCGTCAGCGAGCGGATCTTCGGGCACGAGCGGGCTTCTTCGCCGAGCGGAATCGTGTCGGTGACAACGAGTTCGTCGAGTGCCGATGCCGCGATACGCTCGCCAGCGCCGCCTGACAGGACCGGGTGCGTCGCATAGGCGAACACCTTGATCGCGCCGCGCGCCTTCAGCACTTGCGCTGCCTTGCAGAGCGTTCCCGCCGTATCGACCATGTCGTCCATGATCACGCAGGTGCGGCCTTCGACTTCACCGATGATGTTCATCACTTCGGCGACATTCGCCTTCGGACGACGCTTGTCGATGATGGCCAGATCGCAATTGAGCTGCTTGGCCAGTGCACGCGCACGCACCACGCCGCCGACGTCCGGCGACACGACCATCAGGTTCTCGTGATTCTGCTTGCGCAGATCGCCGAGCAGAACGGGCGTTGCGTAGATGTTGTCGACGGGGATGTCGAAGAAACCTTGAATCTGGTCGGCGTGCAGATCCATCGTGATGATCCGCTCGACGCCGGCGATTTCCAGCATGTTCGCCACGACCTTCGCCGAGATTGCCACACGCGCCGAACGCGGGCGGCGATCCTGACGGGCATAGCCGAAGTAGGGGATGGCTGCAGTGATCCGACCTGCCGATGCACGCTTGAGCGCATCGACCATGATCATCAGTTCCATCAGATTGTCGTTGGTCGGCGCGCAGGTGGACTGGAGGACGAAGACGTCCTTGCCACGCACGTTTTCCTGGATCTCGACCTGAATCTCACCGTCCGAGAACCGGGAGACCATTGCTTTACCGAGGGGAATACCGAGGATTTTGACGACTTCCTGTGCAAGCGCGGGATTTGCGTTGCCAGTAAAAACCATCAGGCCGTCATGGCTGCTCATCATGCACCTGCTTCAGGCTGTGGGAGGCGAGGAACTGCGAGAAATTTTGGCAGGGGAGGAAGGACTCGAACCCTCGCATGCCGGAATCAAAATCCGGTGCCTTAACCAACTTGGCGACTCCCCTACACTAACTTTGAGCTTCACTGAATGTGTAGGTCACTCAGTGCCGCGAAACTTATGCCGCGAAAGCGAAGAGTGGATGCGTATCCAGGCTTGCCGCAACTGCACTATTCCATTCGACTGGCAGTTTGGCTTGCGCCGCCACTGCTTCATCTTTACTACGGAACGCTGCAAAAACGCTTGCGCCTGATCCTGTCATCCGCGCCGGCGCGATGTTGTCAAACCATCGAAGCACCCGCGCTACTTCCGCGTATTTCCCTGCGACTACCTGCTGCATGTCATTACGACCGAAACTGTCTGGCCATTCTGCGCTGCAACTATGCTGTGCAAGAAAGTCTGCTATTGTGAGGGCTTTCGTATCTCTTGTCAACGTTTTTTCTGAGAAAATCGCTGAGGTTGGAACGTGAACCCTCGGTGTCACCACCAGAAAGTGGCGCGGCGGCAATTGTACATGCTCAAGTGCTTCTCCGACACCCTCTGCGAACGCATTTTTTCCAAACACGAAAAACGGCACGTCGGCACCGAGTTTCAGCGCAAGCGCCTGCAGTTCCGCGCGCGGCAAGTCCAGCTTCCATAGACGGTTCAGCGCGAGCAGCGTCGTCGCCGCGTCGGAACTGCCGCCCCCAAGGCCCGCGCCCATCGGCAGCCGCTTGTCGATCTCGATGTTCACGCCCTGGCCCGTGCCTGTGTGCTCCTTCAGGAGTCTTGCGGCGCGTACGGTGAGGTCGGTGTCGGCGGGCACATCGGCGATTTCGGTGCCGCGCGTGATCGCGCCGTCGTCACGACGCGTGAAATGCAGCGTGTCGCCCCAGTCGAGCAACTGGAATACCGTCTGCAGCGCGTGATAGCCATTCGGCAAACGGCCGGTGATGTGCAGGAAGAGGTTCAGCTTCGCTGGAGCGAGACAGTCGCGCAGCGAGTCGTTCGTTTCGATCATGAGTCTTTAATGGATGCGCGTGCGATTACTGGTCGAGCACGAGCTTGATGTCGAGCGGCGGTTCGGCGCGTTCGAGATTGACGCGCTTCACACCCGTTGCAGGCGCATCGGCATAGGCGAGATAGTCGATCGTCCAGCCGTCCTGCTGGATCTGCTTCAGATGCGTTGCCTGTTGCGGATCATTCTCCGTCGTCGCTTTCGATGTCGGCGCCACCGATGGCTGCAGCCAATAGCGCAACCCTTCGACGGGCAGCGCAAAACCAAGCGCGTTCTGCATCAGTGTGGAGACGTTATCGGCCGTGAGCGGCTGGCGGTTCGGCAGTTCGAGCGTCGCGGCCGACGGCGAAGACGTGACAATCGCCATGGTCTGGCCGAGCGGATTGCGCAATTGCACCGTGACGGTATCGCCACGTTCCTGCCAGTCGAAATTGCCGTACGCGTTGCGCTGCTGGCCGTTCTGGTCGACGTACTGAACCGCGAAGCGGCCGTGATACGCGCGGCTTGTCTGCGCGGTGACGGCCGTTGCGGCATTCGACGTCGACGGACCTTGCGGCTTGACGGACGCGCAGCCAGACAAGGCGACGATGGCTGCGGCTGCGAGACCCAGCGCCGCGCGGCGCGGCGCTGGAAAGGCAAACACGGGAAGGGAAAAGTGCATCAGAGATCGTTCACCTGAAAACGTTTGAGCGTTTTGACGAGCGTATCGTTGTCGGGTTCGAGCTTGCGGGCATCGCGCCATGCCGCGCGCGCCTGATCCTGATCCCCGCTCTTCCACAGCACTTCGCCGAGATGCGCGCCGATTTCGGCGTTCGGCTGCAGATCGTAGGCCTTGCGCAGCACGCGGATCGCATCGGTTGTGTCGCCGAGCCGGTACTTGACCCAGCCGACGCTGTCCATGATGAACGCATCGTTCGGTGCGAGCGACAGCGCCTTCTCGACCAGCTTGTCGGCTTCCTGCAGACGCTGGTTGCGATCGGCGAGCGAATAGCCGAGCGCGTTGTAGGCCTGCGCGTTATCGGGTTGCGTACGCATGAGCTTGCGCAACTGCGTTTCCATCACGTCGAAATGGCCGTTTTTCTCGGCGGCCATCGCGTAGTCGTACGTGAGGTCGGGGTCGTCGGGGAAATCGGTGGTGGCTTGCGCAAGGCGCGCCTCGGCTTCCGGATAGCGCTTCGCGTCGAACAGGATCGCCGCGTCCGTGCGCGCGATCAGCGCCTGGTCGCGCGGGTCTTGCGCGCGGATGCCCGCGAGCAGCCTGCGGGCGTCGTCGACCTTGCCTTGCCGTTGCAGCAGTTGCGCGCGCGTGATCTGCGCGGGCAGGTACTGCGAACTGGTGGGAGGAATCTTGTCGAGCCAGCGATTCGCGCCCGCGTCGTCTTTCTGTTCGAGCGACAGTTGCGCGAGATAGATATACGCCTGGCCCGGGTCGGCGCCCGGCGTCTTCTCGGCCTTCTGCGCGTATTGCTGCAGATAGTTCTGCGCTTCCGGCAGATTTTTCTGCTGGATCCTGATGAGCGCAAGCGCCATCAGCGGCGTCAGATCGTTCGGGTTGTCCTTCTGCATGTACTCGAACTGCTTCTGCGCGTCGTCGAGACGATCGCTGGCCAGATACATCTGCGCGAGCGCAAGCCGTGCTTCGTGCGACTTCGGATTGGCCTGGACGTATTTTTCGAGCGACGCGATCCCTTCCTTGCGTTCCTCCGGTCCCATCTGCGACAGCATCATCGCGGCGGGCAGATAGTCGGGCTTGAGCTTGAGCGCCTGCTCGAGCGACTTGCGCGCGCCTGGCGCGTCGTCGGCGATAAGCTGCTGGCGCGCGATCGCAAACTGCGCTTCTGGGCGGTTCATGTCGTTCGCGAGCAGATCCTGCAGCACATGCAGACCGCCGACGCGGTTCGGCCCGCGCGAAATCAGCAGTTGCAGCGCGAGAATGCCGTTGCCGCGGTTTTCGGGCGGGATCTTGGCGAGTTCCTTCGCGAGCATGGGCTTCGCGTCGTCGGGCTTGCCCGACAGCACCAGCAGCGATGCATCCAGTTGCGCGGCGCGTTCCGACTGCGGCGCGTACTGTTGCCACAGTTGCGCGGCTGTTAGCGCGTCAGAAGGGCTTTGCGCCGCCAGCGCGATTTCCGTCGCTCGCTGTGCCATGCGCGGGTCGTGCGTGTCGCGAGCGAGCGAGAGATAGGTTTGATACGCTGGCGCCGGCTGATTGCGTTGCAGCGCGACTTCAGCCGCGAGCACCTGAAAGACGATCTGGCTCGACAGCGCCACGTTGGGCAGATTGTTCTTTTCTTCGGCGGAATCGGGACCGAAGGCGTCTTGCACGGAGACGGAGTTGTCATCCGAATCGGGCGACGGGTCCTGCGCATGCGCGGGCAATGCGGCGAGCGCCCACACGGCGAGAGCGGCCACACCCAGCAGCCGGCGTGCGGAAACAGCGTGCGGCACGCTGTTCGCACCGGTCCGGCGCTTGAAAAACAGCTTGACGAAGGACAGGTTCATACAGATCCGTTCAATGTTTCGGACGATTGTAACGCGCTCGCTACAATACGCGCATAACCATGGACGCAAGTTGCAGACCAGTTAGATATGCCAGAGTTGCCAGAAGTTGAGGTTACCCGACGCGGGATCGAACCGTACGTCGCCGGACGCCGCGTCGAACGCGTCGAGGTTCGCACGCCAATGCTGCGCTGGCCGATCCCGACCGGTTTTGCTCGCCTGCTGCACGGCCGGCTGGTCCACAAAGTGGAACGGCGCGGCAAATACCTGCTGTTCGAGATCGACGAGGGCTGGTTCATCGTGCATCTCGGCATGACGGGGACGCTCCGTGTTCTACGCAACGTGCCGCATCTTCCCGCGGCGGCGAAACACGATCACGTCGACTGGATCTTCGACGACTTCATTCTGCGCTTTCGCGACCCGCGCCGCTTCGGCGCTGTCTTATGGCACCCGCGCTCGGCAGGCGACGTTCTCGATCATCCGCTGCTGGCGGACCTCGGCGTCGAGCCGTTTGCGCCGTCTTTCTCCGGCGCCCTGCTGCATCGTAGGACGCGCGGACGCAAGGTGTCGGTGAAGCAGGCGCTGCTCGCGGGCGACATCGTCGTCGGCGTGGGGAACATTTACGCGTCCGAAAGCCTGTTTCGCGCCGGCATCCGGCCGACCACGCCCGCAGGCCGCATTTCACTCGTTCGTTACGATCTGCTTGCAGACGCCGTGCGCGCGACGCTCGCCGCTGCAATCGAGAAGGGCGGCAGCACATTGCGCGATTTCGTCGGCAGTAACGGTGAGAGCGGCTATTTCCAGCTCGATTATTTCGTCTATGATCGCGCCGGTCTGCCATGCCGCGTATGCGGCACGCCGATCAAACAGATCGTGCAGGGGCAACGCTCCACCTATTTCTGTCCGACCTGTCAGCGCTGATTCACTCATGTCCGCTTCCGCCGCTTCCGCCGCTTCAGCCGCTCCCTCCACCATACCCGCGCTGGCCGATTTCTCTGTGCGGCTGATCGCATGGCAGCGCGAGCATGGCCGTCACGACCTGCCGTGGCAGAACACACGCGATCCCTATCGCATCTGGCTGTCGGAAATCATGTTGCAGCAGACGCAGGTGTCGACGGTGATTCCGTACTACGCGCGCTTTCTCGCGCGTTTTCCCGACGTGGCCGCGCTCGCCGCCGCGCCCGCCGACGACGTCATGACGTTATGGGCGGGCCTCGGCTACTACACGCGCGCGCGCAATCTGCATCGCTGCGCGCAGGTGGTGGTCGAACGGCATGGCGGCCGCTTTCCGCAATCGGTCGAAGCGCTCGCGGAACTGCCCGGCATCGGCCGGTCGACGGCGGCTGCCATTGCATCGTTTGCCTTCGGCGCGCGCGCGACGATCCTCGATGGCAACGTGAAGCGCGTGCTTGCGCGGGTGTTCGGCGTCGAAGGATTTCCGGGCGAGAAGAAAGTCGAGAACGGCATGTGGCTGCTGGCGGAATCGCTGCTGCCCGTGAATGCAACCGAGGACGACATCAGCGCCTACACGCAAGGTCTGATGGATTTCGGCGCGACGCTGTGCGCGCGCGGCAAGCCCGATTGCGCGCGTTGTCCGTTCGCTGTCGATTGCGTGGCGAACGTGACGGGACGTCAGCGCGAGTTACCGGCCGCGCGCCCGAAAAAGACGGTGCCGACGCGCCGCACCTGGATGCTGCTGCTGCGCGACGGCGACACCGTGATGCTCGAGAAGCGCCCGCCGTCGGGCATCTGGGGCGGCTTGTGGAGTCTGCCGGAAGCCGCCGACGAAGCATCGCTCGCACAGCGCGCGCGTGCGTTCGGCGCGCGCGCTCAGATGTCGCCGCTCGCGCCGCTCACTCACGTGTTCACGCACTTCAGACTCGACATCGAGCCGCGTATCGCCGAATTCGATCGTTCTTCGAAGTGTGCGAGTGCGCGCGATGCGGACACCGTATGGATGTCGCTGAACGAACTGGACGCGTACGGCGTGCCCGCGCCCGTGCGCAAACTGCTCGAAGGTCTGCAGGGCTCGCTGATCTGAACGCAGGCGCTACAGCAATTGATGTTGCTGCATGTAGTGATGCACGACGTCGATGCGCGCGCCGGCGTCCTGCAGTTCCATCAGCTTTTGGCGTGCCTTCAGCGGGATCGGCAGCACTTCGGCGAGACGGTTCGATACCCACGTGGGATCGTCGAGTCTGAACGGTTCGATGAACGGCAGGCTCTCGGGATCACGGTCGCGGATCGTCGCGATGATCCGTTCGAGCACTTCCGCGCACGCGCCGAATTTTTCCATGTGCGCGGTGCCTTCGAGCGGCACGTCGCTGCCGACGAGTTCGGCCATGCCGACCAGCAGCCCGCCCGATTCGACGCGATGCGACAGCAGACGAAAGCGCTCGGTGCCGCGCGCGCGGATCAGCAGCATGCCGAATTCGTCGACGTCGCATACGTCGATTTGCGCGAGACAGCCGACGCTTTCGGGTACCGCGGGCTCATCGGGCTGCGCGACTTCGGCGCCGCTTTTCAGCAGGCACACGCCGAATGGCGTGCCGTCGCGCAGACAGTCGCGCGCCATGTCGAGATAGCGGGCCTCGAAGATTTTCAGCGGCAGTAGTCCATCGGGAAAGAGGACGGTGTGCAATGGAAACAGCGGCACATCGGCAAGCACGGACGGTGTAGAGGACATGGCGCAACGCTTCGGTTAGGGCCGCCGCCGCTTTGAGTGGCGACCGTTCAAGCCGCCATCGGAAGCCTCAGGCGACCAGTTTCGATGACTCGTCGACGTTGATCGGCGCATCGCGATGCCGCACTATCACGTTCCCTTCACTCGCGAAACGCGCGGCCAGCGTTTCGGCGATGAATACCGAGCGGTGCTGCCCGCCCGTACAACCGATTGCAACGGTCAGATAACTGCGGTTGTCGTCGCGGAAATGCGGCAGCCATTTCTGCAGGAACGACTCGATGTCGCCGATCATCTGCTGGACGACGGGCAATGCATCGAGGAAATCGATCACGGGCTTGTCGAGCCCTGTTAGCGGCCGCAGTTCGCGGTCGTAGTACGGATTGGGCAGCGCGCGCACGTCGAATACGAAATCGGCGTCGAGCGGCACGCCGCGCTTGAATCCGAACGATTCGAACATCAGCGCGATGCCCGTGTGCTCCTGCTCGATGAAGCGCTTGACCCACGCGCGCAAAACGTTTGCCCGCAAGTTGCTGGTATCGATCTGATGGCCGAATTCGGCCAGCCCCGCGACGAGTTCGCGCTCGCGCTCGATCGCTTCGGCGAGCGAGGTCAGCAGGCCGACGTCGGCATCGTGCGCGGGCGAGCCCGACAGCGGGTGGCGGCGGCGTGTTTCGGAAAAACGTTGGATCAGGGCCTGCGTGCTGGCGTTCAGGAACAGCACGCGGACGTCGTGCTGGCCCGACAGGCCGCGGATCATTTCCGGCATCTCGTCGAGCGAGGCGCCCGAGCGCGCGTCGATCGCGACGGCGAGCCGGTCCTGCCCGTCGCTCGCGACGTAGGCGGCGAGTTCGGGCAGAAAGCGCGGCGGCAGATTGTCGACGCAGTAGTAGCCCGCGTCTTCGAGCGCGTTCAACGCGACAGACTTGCCGGAGCCGGAAATGCCGGTGATCAGGATAATGCGCATGGAGTCGTGGAATCCGTTCGGTTCATCATAGCATCCGGTGCAGCCCGCCGTGGCACCGCGCGCCGTGGTACCGCGATCTCACACGCCTCGCGTCAGATCAGCTTGCCGGGAAACTGGCTGTCGGGGTCCTGCATCGCGAGACGCTGGCGATCCATGAAATCGCGCAACGTGTCGATGCCGCGCAGTTGCAGGATCGTGTTGCGCACCGCCGCCTCGACGAGCACCGCGAGGTTTCGGCCGGCCGCCACCTGGATCGTGACCTTGCTGATGGGCAGGCCGAGCACGTCGACGGTCTGGCTTTCTAGCGGCAGGCGCTGGAATTCGCCGTCCGGGCGGCGCACCAGCTGCACGATCAGCTTCAGCTTCATTTTCCGGCGCACGGCCGTTTCACCGAAGATCGTCTTGATGTCGAGCAGGCCGAGGCCGCGCACTTCAAGCAGGTTTTGCAGCAGAGGCGGGCAGCGTCCTTCGACGAAGTCGGGGCCGAGGCGGACGAAGTCGACGGCATCGTCGGCGACGAGGCCGTGGCCGCGCGAAATCAGTTCGAGGCCGAGTTCGCTCTTTCCCAGGCCCGAATCGCCCGTCAGCAGCACGCCCATGCCAAGAATGTCGAGAAACACGCCGTGCAGTGTTGCGCGCGGTGCAAGGATGCGCGACATGTACAGACGCAGGCTGTCGATCACGGCAGCGGGCGACATCGGCGTGGTGAAGAGGGGCGTGGACGAGCGCGTGCAGCGCAGGACCAGTTCCGGCGGCGCGGCGACACCGCCCGCCACGACGAGGAATGGCGGCTCCAGCGCGATCAGCTCGGCCATGTGGCGCGAGCGGTCTTCGTCCGATTGACGCTGGTAGTAGTTGGTCTCGGCCTCGCCGAGCACCTGAATCCGGTTCGGGTGAATCAGGTTGAGGTGGCCGACGAGGTCGGCGCTGGACGTTGCAGTCGCAACCGTCTCCGCCGAGAAGCCGCGTTCCCAGCCCTCATGCCCCGTCAGCCAGCTGAGTTTCAGCGCGGCGGCGTTGTCGTCGAAAATGCTTTGGGCGTTGATGCTGGACGTATCCATGAATGCCTGACTCCCTGACCTCGTATGTGCCGCTGTGTGCCGCTCATGTGCTGCTGCTGTCGTGCCGCTAACCCGCGGCCGTGGCGCCGCGATGCTGTCGTCCGCCGCGCGGCGCCGCGTGCACGATCTGTTCGACCCGCGACGACGTCCGCTCGACGGACATCGCGGCAGCCGTCTAACGCGGCGCTTCGCTCCGGCTTTCCCGGCACGAAGCGCTACGCCGATACATCAAGGTTGCCACTGAGTCAGCAGACGATGCAACGCCTCGCGGTCCTCTTCCGTGTGCAACCGTTCGCGTGCTTCGCGATCCGACAACAGTTGGGCGATCTCCGACAGGATCTCGAGGTGCTGTTGCGTCGCCTGTTCGGGCACGAGCAGGAAGATCAGCAGCGAAACGGGCTGGCCGTCCGGCGACTCGAACGGGATCGGATCAGCGAGGCGCACGAACGCGGCAAGCGGCTGCTTGAGGCCTTTGATGCGGCCGTGCGGTATCGCCACGCCTTCGCCGAGTCCCGTTGAACCGAGACGCTCGCGCGCGAACAGATTGTCAGTCACTGTGCTGCGGGCGATGCCGTTCTGGTTTTCGAAGATCAGGCCCGCTTGCTCGAATACGCGCTTCTTGCTGGTAACCGATAGACCGACGACGACGTTTTCGAGGGGAAGATATTTGGCTAAACGATTCATGTTGACAGGCGCAAAGGTCGCCTGGATTCTCCTCGCTGTGGCGTTTAAAAGCGTTCCATGCCTGGCAACTGCTCATGGCGAACCCAGCGATGCGCAATGAGCCCTGCTTCTGAAACCCGCAGATGATCGCCGCGTGATCCCTTTGGGCAGGACTCGGGCTGGACAAAAACCCCGAAGGTAACCGATTTATTATAGAACAGGGTTACGGCGTATGGTGCGCCGCGCCATGAGCCGGTGTGCGAGCAGCCCCATACCGTGCGCGTGCCTTGCATATCGTGCGATGTCGCGGCGCCCGGCGCGCCAACGTGTGCACAAAACAAAAACCGCCCTTTTGGAGGGCGGTTTTGCGGGGAAGGGGAAAGCCTCTAAACGCGCTTATTGCGGTGGCACTTCAGGCTGCGCCGCTAGCGGCTGATACTTGATCGCTTCGTGCTGATGGCCCTGCAGGCGATCCTTGTGACGAATGACTTGCCGGTCAAGCTTGTCGACCATCAGGTCGATCGCGGCGTAGAGGTCGCCGTCACAGCTTTCGACGAAAATGTCCTTGCCCTTCAGATGCAGGTTGATTTCAACCTTTTGTCTCTTTTCCTTTTCCTTGTGGTTGTCGACCGAGAGGACCACACTGCCATCGATCACCTGATCGAAATGTCTTAGCACCCTGTCAAGTTTGGTGATCACGTATTCGCGCAACGCTGGCGTTACTTCGAGATGGTGTCCACTGATCTTCAGATTCATAGTGCTTCTCCAAGCTAGTGGCCGCTTGGTCCGCATGAATCGCGCGAGCGCCGGTCGATCGCTCGATCTGCCACGCTGTCCCCCGTTTGACAGGCTACTGGCAGGTCGCATCGGCCAGCCTGCTCCGCCAAACAGCGGCGCGGCCGGAAAATACCCGCCACGGGACGCAGCGGGCTAAAGAGACTTGCGCAGATTGACTGCCGGAATTTTCAGTGCTTCGCGGTATTTCGCAACTGTACGGCGCGCGACGACGAAACCCTGTTCGGCCAGCAGTTCGGCAATGCGGCTGTCTGAAAGAGGAGATTTGGTGTCTTCTGCTCCTATCAGTTGCTTGATGAGCGCGCGAATGGCCGTTGAAGAGGCCGCGCCCCCGGTGTCGGTGGAGACGTGCGATCCGAAGAAGTACTTAAATTCAAGCGTCCCGAATGGGGTGAGCATGTACTTGCCGGTTGTCACACGCGAGACCGTCGACTCATGTAAACCCAGCGTATCAGCTATTTCCCGCAAAACCAAGGGGCGCATGGCAATTTCGCCGTGGGCGAAAAAGTTCTTTTGACGCTCGACAATTGCCTGCGCCACACGCAGGATCGTCTCGAAACGCTGCTGGATATTCTTGATCAGCCAACGCGCTTCCTGCAGTTGCTGGCGCAGCGAGCCGCTGCCCGGATCGCCGCGATTGTTGCGCAGGATGTTCGCGTACAGATGGTTGATCCGCAGCTTCGGCACGACTTCGGGATTCAGTTCGGCGAGCCATCCCTGTGCCGTTTTGCGCACCATGATGTCGGGCACCACATAGTCCGCTTCCGCCTTGCCGTACGACGCACCGGGAAACGGTTCGAGCGAGCGGATCAGCGCATGGGCTTCGCGAAGATCGTCGTCGCTGGCCTTCAGGTATTTGCGCAGGCGCGTAAAGTCGCGCGCGGCCAGCAGTTCGAGATGATGCGCGACGATATCCAGCGCGAGCGTGCGCGTGGGCGAAGGATCGAGCCGGCAAAGTTGCAGGCGCAGGCATTCCGATGCCGAGCGCGCGCCAACGCCCGCGGGATCGAAGCTATGCAGCAGCGCGAGCGCCGCGTTCAGTTCATCCGTGTCGACTTCGAGTTCTTCGGGCAGATCGGCGAGAATTTCGTCGAATGTGGCCGTCAGATAACCATCGTCGTCGAGCGATTCGATCAGGAACGTGACGAGCGCACGGTCGCGCGGGCTGGCCTGCGTCACGCGCAGTTGTGCCGTCAGGTGATCGCGCAGCGTTGTGGTCGATTCGTGGATTTGCAGCGGCGGCAGATCGTCGTCGTCCGATGCATTGCCCGAACGGCCGTAATCGTCGAGATTCCACTGGTTCGAATCGGCATTCGCGTCCGCGCCCAGGCCGTTGTATTCGTCGACGCCCTGCGGCTCGCCGCTTTCGCTGCTTTCGCCCGACGAAGCGGACGACGACGACGGCGGCGCGCTCGACATTTCCTCCGGCGCGGCATTCTGCGACGTCTGCGCGATGACAGTCCCGTCGGCGGCAACGCGCAACGGACTCGCGATCCAGTCGTCCTCCGCTTCGAGCAGCGGATTCTGGGAGATCGCCATCGAGACTTCCTGTTGCAGTTCAAGCGTAGACAGCTGCAGCAGCCGGATTGACTGCTGCAGTTGTGGTGTCAGCGCAAGATGCTGCGACAGGCGGAGTTGGAGGCTGGCTTTCATGGCAAGTTGTGATTCATTGTAGAGAGTTTGCCACGACCGCGATACCTTGCGACACCCGCAAAAACGCGTGGGCCGAGATTTTGGCGCGGACAGGCCCTACCACGCGGCAGCGTAGCCCGTCAAAATTACTGAACCTGTTTGACACGGCCAAAAGATGTCTGGCCGAAGGGGCGGGCGGCACGCGGCGTCCACGCGCCGCGTGCGCGTGTTACATGCGGAAGTGTTCGCCCAGATAGACGCGGCGTACACTCTCGTTCTCAATGATGTCGCCGGGCGCGCCGGCCGCGAGCACGCTGCCGTCGCTGATGATATATGCGTGATCGCAGATACCGAGCGTCTCCCGGACGTTGTGATCCGTGATGAGCACGCCGATGTTGCGCTGTTTCAGAAATTTCACGATCTTCTGAATTTCCAGCACGGCGATGGGATCGACGCCCGCGAACGGCTCGTCGAGCAGAATGAAGCTCGGATTGGTGGCCAGCGCGCGCGCGATTTCGACGCGGCGGCGCTCGCCACCCGACAGCGACAGCGCCGGATTCTCGCGCAAATGGGCGATCTGCAGTTCGTCGAGCAGCGCTTCCGTGCGCGACGCGATGGCGTCTTTCGACAGGCGCTTGCCGTCGTCGCTGACCTGCAGCTCGAGCACCGCGCGAATGTTCTGCTCGACCGAGAGCTTGCGAAATACGGACGCTTCCTGCGGCAGATACGACAGGCCGAGCGACGCGCGCTTGTGGATGGGCAGCAGACTGATCGACTTGCCGTCCAGGTCGATCTCGCCGGCGTCGAGCGGCACGAGGCCGACGATCATGTAGAACGACGTGGTCTTGCCGGCGCCGTTCGGGCCGAGCAGGCCGACCACTTCGCCGCTTTTGACGTCGAGCGACACGTCCTTGACGACCGTGCGCGAGCCATAGCGCTTTTTCAGATTGCGGACGACCAGCGAACTGCTGGTGCCGGCGGGCTTGCGGTTGGGAAGGGCAGGGGCGCTCACGGCTTCGTCGTTCCTTGTCCCTGGAATTGCGTGGAGGGTTGCAGCGTCGCGGGCGGCCCGCTGAGCGGTGCCGCGCCGCCGTTGCGCGGCGACAGCATCGCGCGCACCCGGCCGCCCGGATTGCCGGGACCCGCGACGTCCTTGCCAGCCTTGGCCGTGTAGAAGTCGTTCTGGCCGTCGTACGTGATGACGCTGCCGTGCACCTCGTCCATTACCGTGGACAGGCCTTGCAGGCGGCGCACCGTCGCGCGCGTGGTCAGCGTGGTCAGATCCTGTTTGCCGTCGTAGTCGATGCGTTCGGCATCGCCGTCGATATATTCGTCGACGCCATCGCGCTTCTGGCGGAAATACGCGAGGTTCTTGCCCGTCGACGTGCCCGTTGCATACTGGTAGCCCTGCGGGTCCTGCGTCACTTCGACGCGATCCGCCTTGATGACGATCGTGCCTTTGGTCGCGACCACGTGGCCGGTGAAGACGTTGACCTGCTTGAGGTCGTCGTAAGTCATGTTGTCCGCTTCGATATTGAGCGGCTTGTCCTTGTCGGCACGTTCGGCGTGCGCGAGCGGCGCGACACCGGCGAGCGGCAATGCGATCAACAGGGCCGCAAGCCCGGCGCGGCTCGCGCAAAGCGCGCGCAGGCGGCCGGATACAAAACGGGGGAACGATTCGTTCATGCAGTCACGCTGGAATTTGGATTACCCGGGTTGCTTCTGGGAGCCGCCGGAGTCGACGGGGGCGATTGCGCCACGCACGTTGCCGAAGAGCTGCATGACCCGGGTCACGTTGTTGTAGTTCATGCCGTTGGCCGTCATGATCGACTGGCCGCGCAGCAGTTTAACCGGCTTTTCCGTCTCGATCACATCGTCGTTCACGAGCACGCGAAAATGCGACGAGTCGGCCTGCATGCGCGGATCGCCGCCGCCGGCATCGCGCACGATGCGCGCGTTGTCGTACAGATCGACGATCGACGCATCGGCGTTCACCGTGCCGCGGTCGCCCGTTGCCGTCACGGTCGGCTTGCCCGGCTGGAACGCGCGGATGGCGGGCATGGTCAGGTCACTGACTTCATTGTCCTCATAGTGAACGAGCTTCTGCGCGGTCAACCGGTACTGCGTCGAGCCCGACTGGTCGAGTTCGGACACCGAGAAATTGTCAGCGAAATAGTCGGGCGTATGTTGCTTCGGCTTGACGAGGCCCTCGTCCTTGCGCGGCAGCGTGGCCTGCAGCAGCCAGTACGTGATGCCGGCGAGCGCCGCCATCGCAACGAGGGGTATCAGCGAAGTCCAGCGAAACTGGTTCATCCGACGAGGCCTCGCGGCGTCTCGCCGCTGCATGCGGCCGCGAGCAGCGCGTCATAACGGCCTTGCGCGCGCAGCAGCGCGTCGCAGACTTCGCGCACGGCGCCGTGGCCGCCGCGTGCTTCGCTGACCCAATGGGCGCGCGCGATCACTTCGGGATGCGAGTTGGCCGGCGCGGCCGCGAAGCCGACTTTCAGCATCACGGCGAGATCGACCCAGTCGTCGCCCATGTAGCCGCATTCGTCAGGTGTGCGGCCTGTTTCCTTCAGCAACTGCGCGAATGCCTCAAGCTTGTGTTCGACGCCCTGATACACATGCGTGATGCGCAGATTTTCCGCGCGCTTCGCGACGATCTCCGACTTGCGCCCCGTGATGATCGCCGTGTCGATGCCCGCTTCGCGCAGCAGCTTGGCGCCGTGACCGTCCATCGAGTTGAACGCCTTCATGGTGTCGCCTTCGGCCGTAAACAGCAGGCTGCCGTCGGTGAGCACGCCGTCGACGTCGAAAATCATCAGCTTCACGCGGCTCGCGCGTTCGGCCGCGGTCAAGGCGGCAGGGGCCATCAGATCACCTTCTTGGAAAACAGATCGTGCATGTTGAGCGCGCCGATCAGCTTGCCTGCTTCATCGACGACGAGCATCTGATTGATCCGGTGGCGCTCCATCAGTTCCACGGCTTCGACGGCGAGCCGGTCGGGGCCGATGGTGCGCGGCCCATGTGTCATCACGGAACTGATCGACAGCGTGCGGAAATCGCCGTCGCGTTCGAGCACGCGGCGCAGGTCGCCGTCGGTGAAAATGCCTTTGACGCGTTCGTTTTCGTCGACGATGGCCGTCATGCCCATGCGCTTGGCCGTCAGCTGGAACAGCGCATCGCGCACGGTGGAGTCCACCAGCACCTTCGGAACCTGGTCGCCCGTGCGCATCACATCGCGTACGTAGGTGAGCAGGCGCCGGCCGAGCGCGCCGCCCGGATGCGAGCGCGCGAAGTCGTCGGCGCCGAAGCCGCGCGCTTCGAGTACGGCCACGGCGAGCGCGTCGCCGAGCGCGAGCGCGGCCGTCGTGCTAGCCGTCGGCGCGAGATTGTTCGGACATGCTTCTTTTTCGACGCCGCAATATAGATGGACGTCGGCGATCCTGGCGAGGCTTGAACCGGGGCGGCCCGTCATCGCGATCATCTTCGCGCCGAGGCGCTTGACGAGCGGCAGAATCGCGACGAGTTCTTCCGATTCGCCGGAATTCGACATGCCGATGAACACGTCGTCGGCCGTCACCATGCCGAGATCGCCGTGGCTGGCTTCGGCGGGATGCACGAAGAACGCGGGCGTGCCCGTGCTGGCAAGCGTCGCCGCCAGCTTGCGCGCGATATGGCCGGACTTGCCGATGCCCGACACGACCACGCGTCCACGGCAGCCGAGAATGAAGTCGATCGCTTCGACGAAGGCGTCGTCGAGATGGTCGCGAAGGGAGCGCACGGCGTCCGCTTCGATGTCGAGCACGTCGCGAGCGAGCGCAAGTGCCCGATCGCCATTGATTTTCGCTATCATCCGGGGAGTATAGCAAAAGGCGCTTGCTCGCCGCGCCGGGACTGACCTTTCCGGACATTGCCGTCGCCGGTTCTCAACCGGGTCTCTCAAACTTGCCGCGCGGGCGTTTCGCGCCGCTTTGCCGACGAACCAGGACGCTCGCTCCGATGCGCTTTTGCCGATGATTTCCCCGCTCGAAATGACGCTGTTCCTGCTGCTGGCTTCGGTGGTGGGCGTCGTCGTGTTCCGCTATCTGAACCTGCCGCCGATGCTCGGCTATCTGTCGGTCGGCATCGTCGTCGGGCCGCACGCGTTCGGCATCGTGCCGGACTCGGTCGGTGCGCAGAATCTCGCCGAATTCGGCGTCGTGTTCCTGATGTTCTCGATCGGGCTGGAGTTCTCGCTGGCGAAGTTGCGCGCGATGCGCCGGCTCGTGTTCGGCATGGGGCTGCTGCAGGTGCTCGGCACGATTGCCGTCGCCGTGTCGCTCGGTTTCGTGCTGGAGCGCTGGGTGCATATTTCGTGGCAGGCGAGCATCGCGCTGGGCGGCGCGCTCGCGATGTCGTCGACGGCCATCGTCAGCAAGCTGCTGGCGGAGCGGCTCGAAATCGAGACCGAGCATGGCCGCAATATCTTTGGCGTGCTGCTGTTCCAGGATCTGGCCGTCGTGCCGCTGTTGATCATCATTTCGGCGCTGGGCGGCAGTTCGGACGATCTGGTGAAATCGCTCGGCATCGCGTCGATCAAGATCGTGATCGCGCTGGCGCTGCTGCTGATCGTCGGGCAGAAGTTCATGACGCGCTGGTTCAACGTGGTCGCGCGGCGCCGCTCGCAGGAACTGTTCGTCCTGAACCTGCTGCTCGTCACGCTCGGCGCGGCGTTCATCACGGACAAATTCGGCCTGTCGCTCGCGCTGGGCGCGTTCATCGCGGGCATGCTGATCGCGGAGACGCCGTACCGCCATCAGGTGGAAGAGGACATCAAGCCGTTTCGCGACGTGCTGCTCGGCCTCTTCTTCGTGACGACGGGCATGCTGCTCAATCCGATGGTGATCTGGCAGCATCCGCTGATCGTGCTCGCGTTCCTGATTGGCCCGGTGCTGCTGAAGGCCGTGATGATCACGGGCCTCGCGCGCCTGTTCGGCGCGACGCCCGGCGTGGCGATGCGCACGGGCATCGGGCTGGCGCAAGCGGGCGAATTCGGCTTCGTGCTGTTGAACCTGATTCTCGATAAACACTTGGTCGACGCCACTTTGCTCCAGGCGATCCTCGCCGCCATGCTGCTGTCGATGCTTGCTGCGCCATTCCTGATCCAGAACGCGGACCGGATCGTGCTGCGGCTGTCGTCGACTGAATGGATGATGCAGTCGTTGCAGATGACGCGCATCGCGACGCAAAGCCTGAAGCAAAGCGGCCACGTGATCATCTGCGGCTATGGGCGCGCCGGGCAGAACCTCGCGCGCATGCTGGAGCACGAAGGGTTGTCGTATGTCGCGCTCGACCTCGATCCCGACCGCGTCGCGGCGGCGGCGGCGGCGGGCGAATCGGTGGTGTTCGGCGACGCCGGGCGGCGCGAGTCGCTGCTCGCGGCGGGCATCCATCGTGCGGCGACGGTGGCGATCACCTATGCGAACACGCCGTCGGCGTTGCGCGTGCTGCACAACATCCACGAACTCGAACCGACGCTGCCCGTGATCGTGCGCACCGTTGACGACAGCGATCTCGAAAAATTGCTCGCTGCCGGCGCGACGGAGGTGATTCCGGAGATCGTCGAAGGCAGTCTGATGCTCGCGTCGCACACGCTCGTCGTGATGGGCGTGCCGATGCGGCGCGTCGTACGGCGCGTCGAGGAACTGCGCGACGAGCGCTACAGTCTGCTGCGCGGTTATTTTCACGGCGCGGATGACGTCGATGACGACGACGGCCACGAACAGGTGCGGCTACAATCGGTGCCCGTCGACGAGAAGTCGGATGCCGTGGGCCGAACGCTGGAAGAACTCGGGCTGTTCGATCTCGGCGTCGAGGTGACGGCGATCCGCCGCCACGGTATTCGCGGCGTCGAGCCCGATCCGTCGACCAAGCTGCGCGCGAGCGACATCGTCGTGCTGCGCGGCTTGCCCGAAGCGCTGGCAGAAGCGGAAGAGCGTCTGTCGAAGCATCGGCGCCCCGGCGCGGCGGCGGCCTGACGCTTGCTGCTGTTCACGAAATTTCACGCGGCGCGCGGCGCTCACGCCGTTGACGAATGAGCGCCACATTCAAGCAACTCACTGGAACTATCTGGGTCGTCGACGACCCGTCTGGAGTCATCATGTCCAACGCGCCCGCGAACCAGCCGTTCGATCCGGCCGAATACATCAACAGCCAGATCCGCACGGTGCCCGACTGGCCGCAGGCGGGCGTGCAGTTTCGCGACATCACGCCGCTGCTGCAAAAGCCGAAGACGCTGCGCGTGCTGATCGATCTGTTCGTGCAGCGCTATATCGACCAGAAGCTCGATTACATTGCGGGACTCGACGCGCGCGGCTTCATCATCGGGCCGATTCTCGCGTATGAGCTGAACCTCGGCTTCATCCCCATCCGCAAGGTCGGCAAGCTGCCGTACAAGACGGTGTCCGAGTCGTACGAACTCGAATACGGCACGGCGACCGTCGAGATCCACGAGGACGCCTGCAAGCCCGGCGACCGTATCGTGATCGTCGACGACCTGATCGCGACGGGCGGCACGATGATGGCGGGCAAGAAGCTGCTCGAACGGCTAGGCGCGACCGTGATCGAAGGCGCGGCGATCATCGATCTGCCCGAACTCGGCGGCTCGAAGCTGCTGCGCGACGCGGGCTTGCCGCTCTACACCGTCACCACGTTCGCTGGCCACTGATCCTCGCTGACCGACACACGCAATGCCCAATTTCCTGCTCTTTCTCGCGACGTCGATAGCAATCACGTTCGCGCCCGGTCCAGACAATCTCCAGGTGCTCGCGCGTGGCATTTCGCAAGGCCGCGCGGCCGGCTTCGTCGCGGCGCTCGGCTTCGCGGCAGGCATTTCGTTTCACACGACGCTCGCGGCGCTCGGCGTTGCGGCCGTGCTGCGTTCGTCGCCCGTCGCGTTCGAGCTCATCAAGCTCGCGGGCGCCGCGTATCTGGTCTGGATCGGCATCAAGGCGATTCGCAGCAAAGGCCTCGCGACGGCGCACGAGCGCGCGCCGCAGCCGCTCGCGTCGATCTTCCGTCAGAGCGTGATCGGCAACGTGCTGAACCCGAAGGTGACGCTGTTCTTCGTCGTGTTCCTGCCGCAATTCGTCGATCCGCACGGCGCGCAAAGCGTCACGCTGCAGATGCTCGAACTCGGTGCGCTGTTCATGCTGCAGACGGTGGTCGTGTTCTCGCTGTTCGGCGTGTGCGCGGGCATGATCGGCGGATGGCTGAAGCGTCGTCCGCGCGCAGGCGTGTGGCTCGACCGGCTGGCGGGCGCGACGTTCATCGCGATCGGCATTCGCGTCGCGCTGCGCGACTGATTCGACGCCCTTATTTTTCACGCGCTGTCTGGAGCACACATGTCTTTGCCTTGCATCGTCGCCGCGCGCCGTTTCGATCCTGCGCAGCATCGGCCGTTCATGATCGACGACGAGCGTGTCGGCTGGATTCGTGCGGGCGACGTGCCGCTGCTCGAACGCTGGCCCGACGTGTTCGACATCGATGCGCACAAGGTCGCGCTCGCGCCGCACTTCAATTCGATCGCACTGCGCAGCGCGGCGCTCGGCTCGGTGATCGGCGCGTTCGCTGCCGAAGGCCGCATTCCCGGCTGGCGCGATGAAACCTACGCGATCCGCAATGCATTCGATGCGCCGCCGCTCGCGTACATCGAGCGCGCGGCGTCGCGCTTCTTCGGCACGATGACGTACGCGGTGCATCTGAACGGCGTCGTAGAATATACGGATCACGCGCCGCAATTGTGGATCGCGCGCCGCAGCGACACGAAGGCAACCGATCCGGGCATGCTCGACAACGTGGTCGCGGGCGGCATCGGCTGGGGTTTCAGTCTGGCCGAGACGATCGTCAAGGAATGCTGGGAGGAAGCGGGCATTCCCGAAGCGATTGCCGTTCGCGCCGTTGCGGGGCGCACAGCGCACGTGCTGCAATCGTTGCCCGAAGGCACGCAGGCCGAGCAGATTTTCATCTACGACCTCGCGCTGCCCGAAGACTTTGCGCCGCGCAATCAGGACGGCGAAGTCGGCGAACATCGGCTGGCGCGCATCGAAGATGTCGCGCAGGCCATCGAAGAAGGCGCGATGACCGTCGATGCAAGCCTCGCGACGCTCGATTGCATGCTGCGCCGCCGCTGGATCGACGAAGACGCGTGCATCGGTATCGACACATTGTTCGCGCCGCCGGTCTTCGATTGAAAGCGCACGCCACGAATCACGAAACACGCACTGAAGAAGGGAGTCACCGAGGTCATGTCGACCGAACACAGCTTTATTCTCAAACTGTCGTGCGCCGATCGGCCCGGCATCGTTCACGCCGTGTCGGGCTTTCTGTTCGAGCGCGGCAGCAACATCCTCGACTCCGCGCAATTCGGCGACAGCCACACGGGTGAATTTTTCATGCGCGTCCACTTCCAGCAAGTGGGCGGCGATCCCGGCCTCGATGCGCTGCGCGCCGCGTTCGCAACGCTCGCCGAGCAGTTCGGCATGCGTTGGGAATTGCACGACGCGAACGTGAAGCCGCGCGTCGTAATCATGGTGTCGAAGATCGGCCATTGCCTGAACGATCTGCTGTTCCGCTATCGCACGGGGCAACTGAACATCGAGATTCCCGCGATCATCTCGAACCACAAGGAGTTCTATCAGCTTGCCGCGAGCTACGACATTCCGTTCCACCACTTCCCGCTGACGTCGAAGGACACGAAGGCGCAGCAGGAAGCGCGTGTGCTCGAAGTGATCGACGAATGCAAGGCCGACCTCGTGGTGCTCGCGCGCTACATGCAGATTCTGTCGCCGGAGCTGTGCGCGAAGCTCGAAGGCCGCGCGATCAACATTCACCACTCGTTCCTGCCGAGCTTCAAGGGCGCGAAGCCGTATTACCAGGCGTTCGATCGCGGCGTGAAGCTGATCGGCGCAACGGCGCACTACGTAACGACGGATCTCGACGAAGGCCCGATCATCGAGCAGGAAGTGGAGCGTGTCGATCACAGCATGACGCCGGATCAACTGACGGCGATCGGTCGCGATGTGGAATGCGTGACGCTCGCGCGCGCAGTGAAGTGGCACGTCGAGCATCGGATCGTGCTGAACGGCAGCAAGACGGTCGTGTTCCGCTGATTCGTTTTTCTTCGACGAAGCAGGCGCGTGTCCTAAGAGAACGCGCCGGTTTTTTATTGGCGCAGCGTCATTGCGACGCCGCGCGTTCCGTCTGCTGCGTTCCGACCCGCTGCGTCGGTGCTTTGCGCGCGCTCGATGCCGCGCGTCGTCCGTTGAGCTTCTTCAGCCAGATCGTCAGCCCCGTCACGCTCAGCACGGCGACCAGCACACCGACGCAACTGATCAGAATGCGTCCGCCGATGCCGAGAATGCGCCCCGAGTGCAGCGGGAATTGCGCCTGCGTGAAGAGGTCGCCCGCCGTCCCTTTGCCGGGAATCTGCGCGCCGAGTGGTTGGCCCGTCTGCGCATTCCAGTAAGTCCACGCGTTGCCGAGACCGCCGTCGCCGTGATCGTCGCCGGCACCGAAGTAGCCGATGCCGTACACATGGAACATCGGCGCGTAGTAGATCGCGCCTGGCGGCGCCTCGATATGCCTGTCGACGCGCGCCTGCTCGGCCTTCTTGAGAATGTCCTCGCGTGCGATGGGCGCTTCATTGGGCTTCGCAGTGGGCAGCAGCGACGGATCGGTGAACGGCGTCGGCGTGAGCGTCGAAAACAGCTTCACGATGGGCTGTACGACGGGCGTCGACAGATTCATCGATACCGACGTCACCGCCATCATCAGCAGCAATCCCCAGATCCATACGCCGCCCGAGCGGTGCAGATCGAACGTGAGGGCATAGCCGCCGCGCCGCACGCGGAACGCAAACGACTTCTTCCATGCCCTCACGCTCGGAAACGCCAGCACGAGCGCAATCACGCAGTCGAAAATCCACACGATGCCGACGATGCCCATCAGCCACGTGCCGATGTCGATGTCGCCCACGAAAGGCAGGAACAGCGTGTAGTGCAGCTTGTAGATGAACGGCATCAGGTTCAGCCGCGCCACTGACAACGCGCCCCATTCGCGGCGGCTCTGGATGTCGCCCGTCGCGGGATCGACGGCGATCTGATGGAAATCGAGCGGATACGGCTGGTTCGTCTTTGGGTCGACGCGCGGCAATACCATCATTTGCAACGCGTGACCTTTCTCGACGGACATCGGCAGGTACGTCACCTGCAGGCGCGGGTCGCTGGCCTCGACGCGGCGCGCCAGTTCCAGCGAAGACAGCGGCGGCGCGTCGCTGCGGGCATAGAAGAACGTCGGGTTGAGCAGCGCGTCGAGTTCGTGATCCCACGCGATCAGCGCGCCCGTCAGCCCGGCGACGAACAGAAACAGCGCCGTCCCGATGCCAAACCAGCGATGCAGGCGCACGAGCACAGCTCTCATACGCGGCTCCCGTCGAAGGCGGCGGCCACGGAGGGCGGAAAAATGACGAACATGACAGCGCAACTCACTCGCAAATAAGAATTATTCGCATCTTATGGGGTGAGCGCGTGTGTCGCAAGTGTTTCGTAAAGCCGGGCGGATGCCGGGAATGTGTGCGGAAACCGATCAGACGTCGGCCGCTGGTTGGATCAGAGGAAAACGCGCGTGTAACGGCCTATCACACGAGCCGCAAATAGATCAGCTCGCGCTTGATGTACGCATAGAAAATGGGCGCGGCAATCACACCGGGAATGCCGAACGCCGCTTCCATCACGAGCATCGCGATCAGCAGTTCCCATGCGCGCGCCTCGATTTGTCCGCCGATGATGCGCGCGTTCAGGAAGTATTCGAGCTTGTGGATCAGGATCAGGAAGATCAGTGCGGTGACGGCGGCCGGAAAGCTCACCGACAGCGCGACGGCCACGATCAGCGTGTTCGAGATCAGATTGCCGATCACGGGCAGCAGGCCCACGATGAACGTGATGATGACGAGCGTTTTCGCCATCGGCAGTGGCGCATGAAACAGGGGCAACAGCAGCAACAGGAAGATGCCCGTGAACACGGTGTTGATCGCGGAGATCTTCACTTGCGCGAAGACGATACGGCGGAACGCATCGGCGAAACGGCTGACGCGCGTGATGAAAGCCGTCGACAGCGGCAGCCGTTGCATATGCTTTTGCGCGCCGACCGCGATGATCGCGCCGATGATCATGCCGATCAGCACATGCGTGAAGATGCGCGCGGCATTCTTGCCGCCTTGCGACAGCGTGCTGGCGTGCGTCTGCATCAGCACGGCGGCCTTTTCCTTCATCTGTTCGGTGGAAACGGGCAGATTCTGCGCGATGAATTGCGGCAGCCGCCCGCGCGCCTGATCGATCAGCGACATGGCCTGATCGAGCAGCTTTTGCACGCTGGGCACGTCCTGCTCGAAGTGCTCGATGATGGCGAGGGTGAAGCCCGTCAAGGCGCCGACGATCACCACGGACAGAATCACCACCGAGAGCCAGCGCGCGCGCCCGCCTGACATGTGCTTCTCGATGCGCGGCGCGAGCACGTGGACGAGCTGGAACACCAGCATGCCGGCGAGCAGCGCGCCGAGCAGTTTGAGTTCGAGCACCGCCCACATCGCGAGGAGCGCAACGAGATAGCTGCCGATTTCGACCGCCGACAGCTTCGGCAGGCTCATGTCGCTGGTCAGCCTGACCGGGCGAGGGCGCAGATCCTGCACCTGCCCGTCATCGCGGGCCTGATTACGCTTGGCCATGGCTCTCTATCGTCTCCAACTTCAGGTTTTGACACTCGGCTTGCCGGCTTTGGTCGTCCTGGCCGTCGTTTTGGCCGTCGCTTTAACCGCCGTTTTAACCGCCGTTTTGACCGCTACCGCTGGCTTCGCCGTCGATTTGGAAGCCGGTTTGGATGCATCCGCGGCAACGGCTTTTTTCGCCTTTGCCGGTTTGACGGCAGGTGCCGCCGATTCTTCAATCGTTTCTTCGGCCGCTTCTTCGGCGGCTTCTTCCGCTGCTTCGCTCACGGTGGCATCGGCTACTTCGTCTGCCCGTTTTTCCGTCGGCGCCCGGCTCGCTGCCGCCGCGCCCGCCATGTCGCGCTGCAACAGCGGCGCGAGATAGCGGCCGGTAAAACTTGCCTTCGACTTCGCGATCTGCTCCGGCGTGCCTTGCGCGATGATCTGCCCGCCGCCGGCGCCGCCTTCGGGACCGAGATCGATGACCCAGTCGGCCGTTTTTATCACATCGAGATTATGCTCGATGATGACCACCGTATTTCCTTGATCGCGCAACCGGTGGATCACTTCCAGCAGCAGCGCGATGTCGTGGAAGTGCAGGCCCGTGGTCGGTTCGTCGAGGATATACAGCGTGCGGCCCGTATCGCGCTTGCTCAGCTCCAGCGACAGCTTCACGCGCTGCGCCTCGCCGCCCGACAGCGTGGTCGCCGACTGGCCGAGCCGGATATAGCCGAGCCCCACATCCAGCAGCGTCTTCAGCTTGCGCGCGACGACGGGCACTGCCTTGAAGAAGTCGTACGCGTGCTCGACCGTCATCTCCAGCACTTCGCTGATGTTCTGGCCTTTGTAGAGAATATCCAGCGTCTCGCGGTTGTACCGTTTGCCGTGACACACATCGCACGGCACGTAGACGTCGGGCAGAAAGTGCATTTCGACTTTCAGCACGCCATCGCCCTGGCACGATTCGCAGCGTCCGCCCTTCACGTTGAACGAGAAGCGGCCCGGATCGTAGCCGCGTTCTTTCGCGGCGGGCACGCCCGCGAACAGTTCACGGATCGGCGTGAACACGCCCGTGTAAGTGGCGGGATTCGAGCGCGGCGTGCGGCCGATCGGCGATTGATCGACGTTGATGACCTTGTCGAAATGCTCGAGGCCTTCGATTGCCTCGAACGGCGACGGCTCCGTCGATGAACCGTACAGGTGTTGCGCGACGGCGTGATAGAGCGTGTCGTTGATCAGCGTCGACTTGCCCGAGCCCGACACGCCCGTCACGCAGGTCAGGAGACCGACGGGCAGATCGAGCGTCACGTGCTTCAGGTTGTTGCCGTACGCCTCGACGATGCGCAGATGACGCTCGTCGGCCTGCTTGCGGTCGTCGGGGAATTCGATACGTCGCGTGCCCGACAGATACTGGCCCGTCATCGAAGCGGGATCGGCCTGAACTTGCGTGGGCGTGCCTTCGGCGATCACCATGCCGCCGTGCTCGCCCGCGCCCGGCCCCATATCGACGACGTAATCGGCCATGCGGATCATGTCTTCGTCGTGCTCGACGACGATCACCGAATTGCCGAGATCGCGCAAATGCTTGAGCGTGGAGATGAGCCGGTCGTTGTCGCGCTGATGCAGACCGATGGACGGCTCGTCGAGCACGTACATCACGCCCGTCAGCCCCGAGCCGATCTGCGACGCGAGCCGGATGCGCTGCGCTTCGCCGCCCGACAACGTTTCGGCGCTGCGTTCCAGCGACAGGTAATCGAGCCCGACGTTATTCAGGAACATCAGCCGCGCGACGATCTCTTTGATCACCTTGTCGGCGATTTCGCGCTTTGCGCCTTCGAGGCGCAGCGTCTGAAAATAGCCGAGCGTGTCGCGTAGCGGCCAGCCGCTGATTTCATAGATGCCGCGCGCGTCCTTCTCCACGCCGATCCGCACGAAACGCGCTTCGCGGCGCAAACGCGTGCCTTCACACGACGGACACGCCTGATTGTTCTGATACTTCGCGAGTTCTTCGCGCACCGCGACGGAATCCGTCTCGCGATAACGCCGCTCCAGATTCGGAATGATCCCTTCGAACACATGCTCGCGCACCGACGTGCGGCCGCGCTCGTTGATGTACGAGAACGGCACGGTCTGCTTGCCCGAGCCGTACAGCAGGATGTTGCGCACCTTTTCGGGCAGGTCTTCGAACGCGGTATCGATATCGAATTCGTAGAACGCCGCGAGGCTTTGCAGCATCTGGAAGTAGAACTGGTTGCGCCGGTCCCAGCCCTTCACGGCGCCCGCCGCGAGCGACAGCGACGGATGCGCGACCACCCGTTTCGGATCGAAGAACGTGATCTGGCCGAGGCCGTCGCATTCCGGGCACGCGCCCATCGGGTTGTTGAACGAGAAGAGGCGCGGCTCCAGCTCCTGCAGCGAGTACGAGCAGATCGGGCACGCGAACTTCGAGCTGAACAGATGCTCTTTGTCCGTGTCCATTTCGAGCGCGATCGCGCGGCCGTCGGCGAGACGCAGCGCCGTTTCGAACGATTCGGCCAGGCGCTGCTTCGCGTCGGCGCGCACCTTCAGACGGTCGACGACCACGTCGATCGTATGCTTGTCGTTCTTTTTCAGCTGCGGCAGCGAATCCACTTCGTAGATCTTCGCGACGCCTTCATTCGCCGTGCCGCCGCCCGAGCGCACGCGAAAACGGATGAAACCTTGCGCCTGCATGTCCTCGAACAGCTCGGTGTGCTCGCCCTTGCGGTTCGCGACCACGGGCGCGAGGATCATCAGCTTCGTGTCTTCGGGCAGCGCGAGCGCGGCGTCGACCATCTGCGAGACGCTTTGTGCCTCCAGCGGAATCTCGTGGTCCGGGCAGTAAGGCGTACCGACGCGTGCGTAAAGTAGCCGCAGGTAGTCGTGGATTTCGGTGACGGTGCCGACCGTCGAGCGCGGGTTGTGCGACGTCGCTTTCTGCTCGATGGAAATGGCGGGCGACAGGCCCTCGATCAGATCGACGTCCGGCTTTTCCATCAGTTGCAGGAATTGCCGGGCGTACGCGGACAGGCTCTCCACATAGCGGCGCTGGCCTTCGGCGTAGAGCGTGTCGAAGGCGAGCGACGACTTGCCCGAGCCGGACAGGCCGGTAATCACGACGAGCTTGTGACGCGGCAAGTCGAGATTGACGTTCTTCAGGTTGTGGGTCCGAGCCCCACGGATACGGATTTGTTCCATGAACCGGCGGGAAGAGGAGAAGGCTAAACCTGCTACTATAACGACTTTTCCAGACGGCCGTTACGGCTTCCTGACAGCGCGCAAACGGCGTGCTGACAAAGGCGAAAGCGTCGTTTTTTGCGGTCTGGCGTGGCGGTGAATGCGGTGCATATGAGGGCATTTTCCGCGGTTTGCAAGGCAGCATGTGCACGGTCCGTGCCGGCTCCGCGCGACAGACGCCGCGCATGCCCGTCCATGCAGGGCATCATGCATTCGCCGCGCGCTCATTCGAAAATCGTTCCCGATGTCCAATCCGTCCGCCACCTCTTCACGCATGAGCGCGCCTGAGCTGCGCGCGACCGTGTCGCTTGCCGCGATCTTCGCGCTGCGCATGTTGGGCCTGTTCATGATCATGCCCGTCTTCTCGATCTACGCGAAGACGATTCCGGGCGGCGACAACGTGCTGCTGGTCGGCATTGCGCTGGGCGCGTACGGCGTGACGCAATCGCTGCTGTACATCTTCTACGGCTGGGTGTCCGACATGATCGGCCGCAAGCCGGTGATTGCCGCGGGCCTGCTGATCTTCGCGCTCGGCAGCTTCGTCGCCGCGTTTGCGCACGACATGACATGGATCATCGTCGGCCGCGTGATCCAGGGGATGGGCGCGGTGTCGTCGGCTGTGATCGCGTTCATCGCGGACCTGACGGCCGAAGAACATCGCACGAAGGCGATGGCGATGGTGGGCGGCTCGATCGGCGTGTCGTTCGCGGTGGCGATCGTCGGCGCGCCGATCGTGTTTCACTGGCTCGGCATGAGCGGCCTGTTCACGCTGGTCGGCATCTTTTC
The DNA here is from genome assembly GCF_037126505.1 of Paraburkholderia bengalensis. Taxonomy (NCBI): domain Bacteria; kingdom Pseudomonadati; phylum Pseudomonadota; class Betaproteobacteria; order Burkholderiales; family Burkholderiaceae; genus Paraburkholderia; species Paraburkholderia bengalensis. The sequence continues at coordinate 13,666 of NZ_JACFYJ010000058.1, read as the reverse complement.
GATTCTCGCGATCGGCGTCGTGCTGTGGATCGTGCCCGATGCCCCCAAGCCCGTGCACGTGCCCGCGCCGTTCCACGAAGTGCTGCACAACACGGAGCTGCTGCGCCTGAACTTCGGCGTGCTCGTGCTGCACGCCACGCAAACGGCGCTGTTCCTCGTCGTGCCGCGCATTCTCGAAGCGGGCGGCTTGCCCGTCGCGTCGCACTGGAAAATTTACCTGCCCGTGATGGGCCTCGCGTTCGTGATGATGGTTCCCGCGATCATCGCCGCAGAAAAGCGCGGCAAGATGAAGGCGGTGCTGGTGGGTGCGATTGCGCTTATCCTGATCGGCCAGTTACTTCTCGGCGTCGCTGCGCATACCATCATGTCTGTGGCGGCGATTCTGTTTGTCTACTTCCTCGGCTTCAATATTCTCGAAGCCTCTCAGCCTTCGCTGGTGTCGAAGCTGGCGCCGGGCAACCGCAAGGGCGCGGCGGCGGGCGTCTACAACACGACGCAGTCGATCGGCCTCGCAATGGGCGGCGTGATCGGCGGCTGGCTGCTGAAAGTCGATGGTCAGAGTGCAGTCTTTTTTGCCTGCTCAGGGCTCGTGGCTTGCTGGCTTATAATCGCCGCAAACATGAAGCCACCGCCGCGCAAGGCATAAGCTTTAAACGTTACGAATTTACAGGCGGCGGTCAAACGGGGCGCGCTTTTCCGGTCACTGACACAGGCGGCCGTGGCGTATCGAGCCGTCGGTGACGCGTCGCCGGAAACGGAATCAACAGGAGAAACTCATGGCATCCGTGAACAAGGTCATTCTCGTCGGCAATCTGGGCGCCGACCCGGAAGTTCGTTATCTGCCGAGCGGCGACGCCGTGGCGAATATCCGCCTTGCCACGACCGATCGCTACAAGGACAAGCAGTCGGGCGAATTCAAGGAAATGACGGAATGGCACCGCGTTTCGTTCTTCGGACGTCTGGCTGAAATCGTGTCGGAGTACCTGAAGAAGGGTTCGTCGGTGTACATCGAGGGCCGCATTCGCACGCGCAAGTATCAGGCGCAGGACGGCACGGATCGTTATTCGACGGAAATCGTCGCTGACCAGATGCAGATGCTCGGCGGCCGTGGCGGCGCGGGCGGCGGTGGCGGCGGCGATGAAGGCGGTTACAGCCGCGGTGAGTCGATGGAACGCGGCGGCGGCGGCCGCATGTCCGGTGGCGGCAGTAGTGGCGGTCGTATGTCGGGCGGTGGCGGCGGCCAGAGCCGTCCGAGCGCGCCGGCCGGCGGCGGGTTTGACGAAATGGACGACGATATTCCCTTCTAACTACCCCAGCGCCACGACGCATCGAAAGCCGTGCGTCGAGAACACAGCAGACACCCCGCCTTCGAGCGGGGTGTTTCGTTTCAGGCTAGCGTTTCGTCAAGTTGCCGACTGGATCGTGCTGAGACGACCATGCGCACACGCACGCTCAAGCCACGCCCCCATTCGCGCGCAGAACCTGCCCGTTGATCCACGCGCCATCCGGCCCGGCGAGAAACGCGACAACAGAGGCAATATCGTCCGGCTGTCCCAGCCGTTGCAGCGGCGCCATCTTCGCGAAGTTCTGGACCTGCTCGTCCGTCTTGCCGTCCAGGAACAGCGACGTCGCGACAGGCCCAGGCGCCACCGCGTTCACGGTGATGTTGCGGCCGCGCAGTTCCTTCGCGAATACATGCGTGAACGATTCGACGGCCGCCTTCGTCGCGTTGTAGATCGCGTAGCCGGGCATGTTCAGCACGAGCGTCGTGCTCGAAAAGTTGACGATGCGCCCGCCGCTGTTCATACGCGTGGCCGCTTCGCGCAGCGTGTTGAAGGTGCCGCGCACGTTGATGTCGAAGCTCTGCGCGTACAGCGCGTCGCTGATGTCGGCAAGCGGCGCCGTCTTCAGGATGCCCGCGTTGTTCACGAGCACGTCGACCTTGCCGAGCTGCTGCTCGGCGGCGTCGAACAGGCGGCGCACGTCGTCGGCGTTCGAGACGTCCGCCCTCACCGCAATGGCGGCCGCGCCCTCCGACTTCAGCCCGGCGACGAGCGCCTCCGCCTCTTGCGCACTCGCCGTGTAATTCACGACGACAGCAAAGCCGTCGCTGGCGAGCCGCCGCGCGATAGCCGCGCCGATGCCGCGCGATGCGCCCGTGACGATTGCGACCTGTGCGTTTTTCACGTTGTTCATGATCCCGTTCCTCGAAGTGGTGAGTGGATGAGAAGCATGATCGGACATATCTACGCAGAGATAATCAGGCTTAATTTGGTATCATCATTCCATTCACTTTAACAATGGCGCGCGAAATTTCATCGCGGCGAGCCGTCATGGACCGTTTCCAGGAAATGCAAGTGTTCGTCCGTATCGCCGAGCGGCAGAGCTTCACGCGCGCCGCCGACGACCTGCAGATCCCGCGCGCCACCGTCACGAACCTGATGAAGCGGCTGGAGGAGCGGCTCGGCGCGCGGCTGCTCGAGCGCACGACGCGCTCCGTGCGCCTCACGCACGACGGCGAAGCGTATTACCGCCGCTGCGTGCGCCTGCTCGCGGACATGGAAGAAGCAGAGGGTTCGTTTCGCAACGCGGCGCCGAAAGGCCTTCTGCGCGTCAATCTGCAAGGCACGCTTGCGCGGCACTTCGTCGTGCCGGCGCTGCCGGATTTTCTCGCGCGTTATCCCGGCATCGAGCTGCATATCGGCGAAGACGACCGGCTCGTCGATCTGGTGCGCGAGGGCGTCGATTGCGTGCTGCGCGCGGGCAATCTGCAGGATTCGTCGATGGTCGGGCGGCGCGTCGCGCGGCTCGCGCAGGTGACGGTCGCAAGTCCCGCCTATCTGGAGCGCCACGGCACGCCCGGCGACCTGGCCGCGCTGAGCACGCATCGCGCCGTCAACTACGTGTCGAGCGCGACGGGCAACGCGTTGCCGCTTGAATTCACCGTCGATGAGCAGGTCGTCGAGATGAATCTCGAATCGATCGTGTCCGTGACGGGCACCGATCTCTATACGGGCGCGGCCGCTGCCGGGCTCGGTCTCGTGCAGGTGCCGCGCTACCGCGTGCAAAGCGAGCTCGCGGCGGGCAGCCTCGTGGTCGTGCTGCCGCAATTTCCGCCGCCGCCGATGCCCGTCACCGTGCTCTATCCGCAAAACCGCCAGTTATCGTCGCGCGTACGCGTGTTCGCGCAATGGCTGCGCGAACTGTTCGATGCTGCAGGCGGACTGAAGGTCGGCTGAATGCGCACTACGGCGCGCGGTCGAGATGGATGAGCGCGTCGCGCATCGGCTGGCTGGACGACACGATGGGACCCGTCAGCGGCGTATCGAGATCGACGATCACATAGACGGCCGAAGCGATCGACACCGCGCCCAGCACGATCATCACCAGCGCGAGCGCGTTGCGAGGCGCGACGATGCCGAACCCCAAAAAGATGATCATCAGCCAGAACGTGAGCGTCGTGAGAAACGGCTTCGAGATCGAGCTATGCGCTTCTTCGATCAGCTTCCAGCGCGCCCGGATCACACGCTCGAAACGCGCGATGCATTCGGCCTGCGTGTGCTGCTGATAGCTGTCGGCGGGCTGCAGCTTGCGCACCGCGATAAACGACGCATTCAGCATATCGCCGAGCGATACGTCTTCGAGCTTGTCGTGATTCAGATCCGCCGTGAAGCGCGGATAATTCCCGGCCGGCGGGCGCTCGCTGGGCCACGTCGCAGCGATCGCGGCCGCCGTATAGGCGCGCAGCAAGCTCCGAGGCTGTTGCGCTTCGGGGCCGTACTGGCGCAGCGCCGTATCGAGCTGGATCAGCTCGGCCGCGTAGGCGCGGAAGTCGTTGCCCACCGTGTCGAAGCTGCTCTTCGCCGATGCCGTCAGCAGGCCGAGCACGAGCGCGGCGAACGTCACGAGCATCGTCATCACGAGCTGGATCAGTTGCAGGGTTTCGTGCCGGCGATGCTCTTCGGGCAGATAAGGCTTGCCGAAAAAGCCGACGCCCGTTCCCGCGAGAAGCAGGATGAACACCGCCAGCGCTGACAAGGTTTCCTGCATGAGCGTGGTCCGCGTAGCCGTCGCTTCGCTAATGTCCAACAACTTCGACGCGCGGGCAAGTTCCGGCGCGAACTGTTAAGTCGGCGCGGTCAAACCCACATAGCGAGAACAGAAAACGGGCAAACGGCGCGTGCTGATGCGCGAGATCAAATCCGCATGCGTTTCGGCGCGCAGCAGGCGCACGGGCCATAAAGTTTTCGGCGATTCGGCCGTAACTTACAACGTGGTGCGTTTGCTTAATTTCAATCGAGTTGCGGACCTCGCCTATGGGCCTGGGCGCAGCAAGCCCGTCGCGGAACGCGGAGGTTCCAGCCGGGCTGCCATTGGAGACATGCTTCATGCTCAAAGGTCTTTCAATTCGCGCATACCTCACGTTGATGATCGTGCTGTTCGGCATCGTATTGCTGATCGGCGCGGCGGCCGGGCTGTTGTCGCTGCGTGCAAGCAATGCGTCGTTGCAGCAGATGTACACGGTCGATACGCCCGCTGTCGCCGATCTCGAAGGCAGCGCCGGGCAATTGCTTCGTCTGCGTCTCACGCTGGCGACGTATTCGTCGCTGATCGAGCTGAACGATCAGGAAGGCGCCGAAGCCGTGCTCAAGCGTTACGACAACTATCTGAAGGTGTCGAACGAACGGCTTGCCCACTACATCAGCAAGGCCAGCAACGATCCCGAAGAACAGCGCCTCATCAAGGACATGCAGGACAAGCGAGACGCGTTGCTGCACGAAGGCATCGATCCCGCCTTCGCCGCGCTCAAGTCAGGCGACAAGCCGACATTTCATCAGTTGCAGGGCCACAAGCTGTCGCCGCTCTACAGCGCCTATGAGAAGGCGATGCTGGCGCTCGAAAAGCTGCAGCTCGATCACGCCGAGCAACGCTATCAGGACGCGCAGCAGCTCTTCTACACGATCAGCGTGGCAGTCGCGATCGGCATGGGGGCAACGCTGATCTTCGCGTGGATCGGCCGCGTCCTGATGGTTCGCGCGATCGTGCATCCCGTCGATGCCACCATCGAGCAGTTCCAGCGCATCGCCAACGGCGATCTCACGGGACGCATCGACGTTTCCGGCGATAACGAAATGGGCCGTCTCGCGGCGGCGCTGCGCAAGATGCAGGACTCGCTGATCTCGACGGTGAACACCGTGCGTCACGGCACCGATTCGATCGATACGGGCGTCAGCGAAATTGCCGCGGGCAACACGAACCTGTCGCAGCGCACGGAAGAGCAGGCCGCTTCGCTCGAAGAAACGGCGGCGAGCATCGAAGAGTTGACGTCGACCGTCAAGCAGACGGCCGACAACGCCAAGCAGGCCAGCACGCTGGCGCAGGGCGCATCGACGCTGGCGGCGCAAGGCGGCGACCTCACGCAGCAGGTGGTCGGCACGATGCAGCAGATCGTCGACGACTCGCGACGCATTTCGGACATCATCGGCGTGATCGAAGGCATCGCGTTCCAGACCAACATCCTCGCGCTGAACGCAGCCGTCGAGGCGGCGCGCGCGGGCGAGCAGGGGCGCGGCTTTGCTGTCGTCGCGAGCGAAGTGCGCTCGCTTGCGCAGCGCAGCGCGGCGGCCGCGAAGGAGATCAAGGGGTTGATCGGCGAATCGAACGAGCGCGTGACGGCGGGCGCCGATCTCGTGCAGCGTTCGGGCTCGACGATGACGGAGATCGTCGATGCGATTGCGCGCGTGAGCGCGATCATGGGCGAGATCGCCGAGGCGGCGACCGAGCAGAGCACGGGCATCGATCAGGTCAACCTCGCTGTCGCGCAGATGGACGAAGTGACGCAGCAGAACGCGGCGCTCGTCGAGCAGGCGGCGGCTGCCGCGAGTTCGCTCGAGGAGCAGGCGCGGCGGCTGACGGAAGCGGTGTCGGTGTTCCGCACGGATAGCGCCCAGACGGGTTCGTCGCGCGCCGCCGCGCGCCGTGTCGCGCAGAAGGCGGACGCACCGTTGAAGCTGGAAGTGGCGGAAGCGGTCTGATCGTCGCGCGCCGAAACCGGCGCGGCACGAACGAAAACGGCGGAGAGGCATGCATGCCTCTCCGCCGTTTGTCTTTCAATGCAGCTCGCAAGGACTGCGCGAGATCGCCAAGGCCGCCCAAGACCGTCTAACGCAGTCTAAGGCCGCCTCTGCGCGTAATACTTCGCGACGCCATCGATCTCCTCCGGCGTCATGTTGCGCGCGACGTTGCGCATCTGTTCATTGATGTCGTTGTGGCGCGTGCCGTCGGCGAATGCTTTCAACTGTCCCGCCATGTACACCGACGACTGTCCGCCGAGCCATGGCGCCGCGCCCTTGCGGTCGCGGTCGCCGTGACACGCTGCGCAAGGCGCGATGTTGCGCATCGGCGAGCCTTCGTTGACGAGCTTGCGAATCGCGGCATCTTCGGCGGCAGGCTGTTCGACTGCGGGAGGACGCGGCAGCGTCGAGTAGTAGTTCGCGAGATCGTGCAGATCGCCGTCGTTCAGACGCGCAATGATGGGCGGCATGATCGAGTTCATGCGCGCGCCGCTCTGGTAATCGCGCAACTGCTTGTAGATCACATCCGCATATTGGCCGGCGAGCACGGGCGCCGTCACCTGGATCAGGCTTTCGACGCCGTGGCACATCGAGCAGTTCTGCGCGAGCGTCGCGCCGCGTCCGATCGACTCGGCGCTCGGCCGCTCGCGTCCCCACGGCGGCAAAGGCGGCAGCACGAGCACATTGCTCGGCGCGCGGCCGGCGATGTTGCCGCTTTGCGTGAACCACGACGACGGTGCGCCTGCTGCGCTGCAGATCGTCGCCCAGAGTCCGCGCTGCGTGAAGTCGGGATGCTTCGACGGCAGCCAGATAAAACCAATCAGCCCCGACACGATCGCAATCGCGATCACGCCGCCGACACTCGTCGTGAACCACCGGTTGCTGAAGCTGAAAACGCGTTCGTCGCTCATGACCGCGCTCCCACCGATACAGCCGGCACCGACGTCTGCTGCAAGCCGAGCAGCTGCGCGATCGGCACGCTGTAGTTGATGACCGTGAGGCCGATCATCAGCGCGACCCACAGGCCGAAGCTGTTCAGCGCAGCGGGCACGCGCTCGACGGGATGCACGGGCGCGCTGAAGCGGAACTGCTTCGGCTGTTCGATCGCGCCGAATTGCGCCTTCGCGAGGATGTAGAGAAAGAGCAGACCGGAGATCACAAGGATCAGGCCGCCGAACGCCGACACGGCCACCCAGATCGCCTGTGGCGCGATGGCGGGATTACTGTAGTCGTAGTAGGCCATCCGGCGCGGCGCGCCGAGCAGGCCGACGTAATGCCACGGCAGCGTCACCACCATCATGCCGATGAACCACAGCCACAACTGCCAGCGGATCAGCTTCAGCGATCCGATTGCGCGCCCCGTCAGTTGCGGCCACAGTTCATACGCAATCGCGAAGTACATGATGACGATCGCGCCGCCGAAGATCAGGTGGAAGTGCCCCGTCACCCACTGCGTGTTGTGGACGGTCTCGTTCAGCTGGTAGCTCATGTTGATGAGCCCGCCCGCACCGCCGAAGCCGAGCATGATGAACGAGAACGCAATCACGAGCATCATCGGGTTGTCCCACGGCAGCGCCTTCAGCCAGCCGAACGCGCCCTTGCCGCCGCGCAGCCGCCCGGCGATTTCCACCGATGCGCAGATCGTGAACACAGTCAGCAGCGTCGGCACCGACACCATGCCCGTGAACACCGCGTGCACGAACTTGAAGCCCGCGCCGACCTGCGGATCGGCGAACAGATGGTGAATGCCGATCGGCATCGCGAACACGAGGAACAGGATGAACGACACGCGCGCCATCGAGTCGCTGTAGAGCCGTCCGCCGATCGCGCGCGGCACCAGCGTGTAGTACGCGATGTACGACGGCACCAGCCAGAAGTAGACGATCGCGTGCAGCGTCCACGAGAACAGCACCCGCGCGAGGCCGGCGTCGATGGTCGACTTCAGGCCGAGCGCGACGGGCAGAATCTGGAACAGGATTTCGAGCGCCGCGCCCACGGCCGTCCAGGCCCACAGGTAGGCGCCCGCCACGTTCGCGTACATCGCGAGCGGCACCGGTTTGCCGGGATTTGCGCGCTTCCAGATGCGCAGGTTGATGCCCATCAGCGCGACCCAGATCCACGAGCCGACCACGACGAGCACCACGCCGAGGTAATAGAACGGGCTGCCGATCATCGGCGGATAGAACGTGAAGAGCACGGACGCCTGGCCCGCCGCGACAGGAATCATCGCCATCACCGCGCCTACCACCAGCAGGATGAACGCGCCCCACGCCCACTTCAGCCCGACGAGCGCCTGCTGCAGCGCAAGCTCGACGATCGCATAGCCGAAGCCCATCGCGACGAGCGTCGGCAACACGTAGGCCATCACGGTGCCGTGCGCCGTCACCGAACGGTAGTACAGCTCCGGTTCGCCGATCCACGGGTGGAGCGGGCTGCGCACGAGCATCTGCCATGCGCCCAGCAGCAGCGCGATTCCGAACGCGATGAACGCGAGCCAGAAGTGCGCGAGAACGAGTCGCTTAGCGTGAAACACAGCTGAGCCTCCGGTTTTGTTTTGCCTGCTCGAAGAAGGCGGCCTTGTCGATGACCTTCACGTGCGCCCACATCGTCTGGTGGCCGAAGCCGCAGAATTCGTGGCAGGGCATCAGATGCTCGACGGGTTTATCGAAGGAAGAGGAAAACGTCGCGACGTAGCCGGGCACGACCATCGTGTTGATGTTCGTGTCGGTGATCAGCAGGCCGTGCACGACGTCGGCGCTCGTCGTGCGAAACGTGATGGGTGTGTCGGCGGGCACGAGCAGGCATTGCGGCGTGAACGAATACTGCTGCGCGACGAAGCGCACGACCACCGAGCCGTCGGGCTCGACGGCGCTGCCCAGATTGCTCTCGACGAATTCGCCGGACAGTTGCAGCCGCGACGGGTCGATGGTCTCGACGCGCGACGGCGGCATCATCGCGTAGTGCACGCCCGAATACACGACGACTACGAGCATGAACACGACGAGCGCGATGACGAACCAGGCCCAGCGTTTTTCTGAGCGCTCGGCGACGGAATGACTGCTGTCAGGGGAGTGGGAGGGTTGGCTCGACATGATCAGTGAATGACGCCGCGCGGCACGAACACGAGAAAGTAGAAGCCGATCCAGATCGCCAGCACCACCACGGCCGCAACGCCCGCGACGGCGATGGCGCCGTGCGGCCCTTGCGCGACGATGCGATCGACTTCGTCGTCCGAAGCGTTGCCGTAGCGGTCGCCGGAGTGATCGTTAGGGTCCATCTGCGAAGTCTCCGAGGACAAGGTTCGAATCAGTAATGGGTGATCAGCGCAGCGGCGCCTTGCGCAGTTCGTTGACCTGTCTGGCCGTCACGGGCTGGCCGTGATTGCCCCACGCCGTGCGGATGTACGTGACGACGGCGGCGGCGTCGGTGTCGTTGAGTTCCTGCGCGAACGGCGGCATGCCGTACGGCTCGGGATTGCGCCGCGTGCCGGGCGGAAAGCCGCCGTTCAGCACGATGCGGATCGGGTTGACGGCCGAATCCATTTCGATCGACTGGTTGCGCGCGAGGGGCGGATAGTGCTGCAGCTTGCCCTCGCCATGCTCGCCGTGACACATCGAGCACTTCTGCATGTAGATGCGCTGGCCGCTTTCGAACACGGCGGGCGTCACCGTCGCCGAGGGGCCCGTCTTGCGGCCGGGATCGTTGTCGGGCAGCGTCTTCAGATAGACGGCCATCGCCTTCACGTCGTCGTCGGTCATGTATTGCAGGCTGTGATACGTGACTTCCGCCATCGGGCCGTACACCGCGCCGCGATCGGAGATGCCCGCTTGCAGCAGATCGACGATGTCCTTGATGCTCCAGTCGCCGAGACCGCCGTCTTTGTCCGACGTGAGCGACGGCGCGTACCAGTTCTGCACGGGAATCAGTCCGCCCGCGAACTGCTCGCTCTTCGACGAGCCGCCGAGCAGGTTGATCTTCGTATGGCACATCGAGCAGTGGCCGAGCCCTTCGACCAGATACGCGCCACGGTTCCATTCGACCGAGCGGCTCGGATTCGGCTGGAACTCGCCTTCGCGGAAATACAGCGAACGCCAGCCGATCAGCAGTTCGCGCTGGTTGAACGGGAAGCGCAACTCCTGCTTGCGATTGGGCTGATGGACAGGTTCCACCGACTTCAGGTAAGCGAAGATCGCGTCGGAGTCTTCGCGCGTGACCTTGGTGTAAGCAGCGATCGGCATGGCCGGATAGATCAGCTTGCCGTCCGGGCTCTTGCCCGTGCGCAACATCTTGAAGAACTCGTCGGCCGTCCACTTGCCGATGCCGAATTCGTTGTCGGGGCTGATGTTCGGCGTATAGAGCGTGCCGAACGGCGTCTCCATCGCGAGGCCGCCGCCGAACGTCTTGCCGCGCGGCGCCGTATGACACGCGACGCAGTCGCCCGCGCGCGCCAGATACTCGCCGCGCACGACGTTCGCGGGGCGCGTGTCGGCGCCTGCGGGCGCCGTCGCTTCCGCCGCCTGCGCGCACGGTATCAATGAAGCAAGCGGCGCCATCGCGGCGAACGCGAACGCGGCGCCCGCAACCAGCGACGACGCCGCGCGGCGCGTCCGGTCCGCGGCGCGGCGCAGGCGATTCGAGGAAGCCGCCGATACGGAGGGCACGAAGCGCACAGAGCTGAGGGCGAGAGTCTTCATTCCGGTTGGCTCCCACATGCGAGCGGCAGCTTGCCGGGCAATCGCGCGACGGGGCGCGGATCGGCGGGGCGCGGCTGGCGCGCGAGCCAGCTCGACACGGCGGTGATATCCCGGTCGTTCAGCTTCACGGCGATCGTATGCATGCAGTCGGGCGCGAGCGCGTGGCGCGTGCCCGAGCGCCATGTGCCCATCTGTCCGGCGATGTAGCTCGCGTGCAAGCCGAGCAGGCCGGGAATGCCCGGCTGCTGCCCCGTCAGACGATCGCCGTGACAGGCCGCGCAGGCGGGAATGCCGCGCTTCGCATCGCCGCGCATGACGATCTGCTTGCCGTAATCGAGTGTGGCTTGCGGCAGCGGATTGCTGTCGGGATTCGGATACGGCGGCTGCAGATCCGCGAAGTACTGGCTGATCTTGTGCAGATAGTCGTCGGGCAGGAACGCGAGCAGATAGCCCATCGGCGGGAAGGTGCGGCCGCCGTCGCGGAAGGCCGTCAACTGGTTGAAGAGATAGTCGGCGGGCTTGCCTGCGATGCGCGGGAAGTAATCGTTGTTGAGCCCTTGGCCCTGGACGCCGTGGCAGCTCGTGCACGCGCGCATTTTTTCGTCCATCGGCGAGAGTGTCGGCGCATCGTTCGAGGCCGCGAACGACGGCATCGAACATAGCGCGCACAAGAGGTAAAACAGCAACTGGATCGAAGAGCCGACGGTTCTGCGATGCACGACTGGCCTCGTAGGGAGTGGGTTACGTTTCTAGATATCGTTGTGTTGCACTCTCGGAAGAAACTGGCGGCTACGCTTCGCCAGTCTTCGATACTGCAGGTTGCTTCGCTTGCGCGTCTGATCTATGTCAACGAATTGCAACTGCTGCGGGAACTCTTCCCGCCATTGTTCTGATACGTGCAACGCGCCGCGCGCCGACAGTCTATTCAACGCGACGCAGCCGTGCAGATGAGGGGGCGCCTGGACAGCGGTACACCCGCCGACGCGCGCGCACCTCGCACTTGCCAGTGCTATGACGGCAAGGGCATTCATACATTAAAGCGTCAGAATGACGCAGACATTGCAACCATCATAGGAGGCAATCGGCGGCGTTTCAACGAAGGTCCGAGCCACATGCAGAATTTGTCGTGTCAACTAAGTACTCGTGCAATGACTGCACACGCAGTCATGCAAGCAGCCGCGCAAAGGCGGCGCGCGCGTTGGTGACGTGCGCGCTTTCGCCGGCACGCGCAGGCAACAGATGAAACTCGATGGCCGGCAGCGGCGGCAGGCCGATCGCCGATGGACACGGCACCATGCCCGAACCCAGCGACGACTCGTTCAGACACGAGATGCCGAGCCCCGCCTTCAATGCCAGCTGCAGCCCCGCCATGCCCGATGCCGAATGCGACAGCAGATACGGCACGCGGCGCTCGTCGAGCAACCTGACGACGAAGCGCTGCAACTGGCAGGTCGCAGGCAGCAGCACCAGACGAAACGGTTCGACGATCTGCTGCGGATCGGCGTCGGCGGACATGGCCCACAGCAGCTTCTCGCGTCGCACGACGGTGCTCGATGCGCCCGGCCTGGTCGCGGCGCCGCGCTTCGCGCCCGGTGCGACGATCCGCAGCGACAGGCCGATGTCGAACGTCGCGTCGTCTTCCGCGCTGCTGTCGATCACCGCGCTCGGCAGCACCGTCACGTGCAGACGCAGGCGCGGGTGCTGCTCCGAGAACGTCTTGAGCACGCGCGCGATGTCGTGCGGCCGGTAGTAGTCGGTGATCGCGATGCGCAACTCGCCGTCGAGCGAGCGGCCTTGCAGGTCTTCGAACGCGGCTTCGCTCATCGCGAGAATGCGCCGCGCGTGATCGAGCAATTTCGCGCCCGCGGGCGTCGCCGTGACGCCGAGCTTGCCGCGCAGGAATAGCGGCTGGCCGGCGCGCTCTTCGAGTTTCTTCAACTGCTCGCTGGCCGACGACTGCGACAGGAACACCCGTTCCGCACCCGCGGACACGCTGCCCGCTTCCGCGACGGCCACGAAGGTGCGCAATTGGGCGAGGTCGAACGCACGCTGGTTCATGTTTCGGATTCCCCGATGGATGGCATCCAATTTTCCCGCTTTTCCGATTGATCGTCCAACCCTACGATGGGCTTCGGCGGACTTTTGCGGAGGCAAACGTGGGACAAAATTTTGAAAGGACGAACATGACGGGCAAGATGCGCGGCAATCATCGCTGGAAGGTGCTGGGCGTGGGCTTTGCGGCGAACGCGAGCTTTTCGGCGGCGTTCTCCGGCATTCCGACCACGGCGGTTTTCCTGCGCCACGGCTATCACATCGGCAATGGCGGGCTGGGGCTCGTGCTGGGCATGCTGGGGCTCGGCATCGCCGTCAGCGAGCTGCCGTGGGGCCTGCTCACCGATCGTTGGGGCGACCGGCGTGTGCTGCTGCTCGGACTGCTGACGACGGCGGGCGCGCTCGCGGCGATGGCGGGCTTCGTGGTGCCGCGCGGCGGCGACGTGCCGGGCATCGTACCGCTCGCGCTCGGTCTGCTGGCCGTCGGGCTGCTCGGCGGCAGCGTCAACGGGTCGAGCGGACGCGCGGTGATGGCGTGGTTCCGGGAAGGCGAGCGCGGACTCGCGATGAGCATCCGGCAGACGGCCGTTCCGGCGGGCGGCGGGCTCGGCGCGATGGCGCTGCCGTCGCTTGCCGCGCATTTCGGCTTCGGCGCGGTCTATGGCGTGCTCGCTGCACTGTGCGCGGCGACGGCCTGGTTCGCGTGGCGCTGGCTGCATGAGCCGCCCGAGGCGGCGGCATCCGGCGACTGCTTGCGGCGACGTGCCTTGTGGAAACCGACCTTCTTACGCTCGACTTCACGTGCGTCACGCGTCACGAAGCCTGCGTTCGACAGCGCCGGCTTCA